>CAZCXA010000013.1:0-12978 GCA_964502565.1 uncultured Pseudomonadales bacterium | reverse complement strand
TTTAACAGCCTTGGCTCCAACTATAAATTCCGAGAAGTACTGATCGCAAGTCTGTTATGTTTCTCATCTCAGCAAGAGGCTCAATATAAAACCATACTTAAAAAGCTGGAAAGATATTTTCAAGGCAAAGCAATCTTGCTTCACAACGGTCGAGACGCGATTGAGTATTGTTTAACTGCTTACAACATCTCAACAAACGACCAAGTGTTAACTCAAGCATTTAGTTGTAGTTCTATTGAAGAAGCTATTCATAGAGTGGGAGCGCAAGCCTGTTATTTTGATCTTGCTCCAGGAAAAATCAAAACTACTCTTGAGCAGGTTAAAAAATCCTATAACAAGGCAAAACAGCCCAAAGCCGTGATTTTGCAACACACCTTGGGCTATCAAGATGAGGTGGCAGAGATTGCCAGATTTTGCCAAGAAAATAATCTACTCCTGATTGCAGATCTAGCGCAAGCCGTGGGTGCAACCGGTAGCAACAATCAACCACTGGGGATGGAGGCAGATGCGGTTGTCCTTTCTTTTGGCAGGGATAAGGTGGTTGATGCTATTACCGGAGGGGCGGTGCTGTTTAGAAAGCAACCTAAAAAACTGCCTGAGCTAAAAAAGTTTCAGTCGTCTGAAAAAAATACTCTGAGTTTTAAAAAAACTTTATATCCTTTTTTTACTTGGGTTGTTAGAAAAACTTACAGTATTGGTCTGGGCAAGGTGCTTCATTGGTTCTTTAAGAAGCTAGATTTAACTCAAACCTCGATTAAAAGTCCTCACCAAAACTATCAACCATTGCCGATTAATCTACCCATCTTGTTATTAGATGCCTGGAACCAACTAGAAACGCAACTCGACCATCGACGCCAACTGGCCTATTATTATTTTAATCAAATCAAGCAAAATAAAAAGATTGTTGTGCCTGTGGAAACAGGTGAGATAAAAAAAGGAACAAACTTACGGTTTCCGGTCCTGGTACAATCAGGAAAACACCTGCAATCATTGCTTAACTATTTAGCCAAACACCAAATTTATTTACTTGACCGCTGGTATAAAAAACCGGTTGACAGTGGTAGTTTAAGGTTTAAGAGTGATTATCAACCTGGATCCTGTCCTGAAGCAGAAAAAATGTCTCAAGTAATTATCAATCTACCCACTCACCAAAATATTTCTTTAGCAGATGCTGAAAAGATAACTAAATTAATTAATCTCTGGAGCCTAACTTAATTAACCTGATAATAAAATGTCAAACTTTTCTATAAAAATCATTGATGACAAACAACAGTGGGAGCGGTTTGCTGGCAACCATGCTGATGCTAATTTTTTACAGTCTTATAACTGGGGGCTGTTTCATCAAAAGTTAAACAAGAAGTTTTTTCCGCTAGCAGTGTTTGACGAGGCAGATCAACAACTCGGTTGTGCCATGGTGATTAAAGAAGAGGCTAAAAGAGGTGATTACTTCACCATCGCTGGTGGTCCGCTACTGGATTGGCAAAACCCACAGGCGAGAATGATTTTTACCAGCTTAACAAGATATTTATCAACTCTGGCAAAAAAAGAAAACTGTGTGTTTGTGAGAATCAGGCCCCAAGCTAATGATACACCGCATATTAGATCATTGTTTGCATCTGCTGGTCTAAAAAAAGCACCCATGCATTTAACCGCAGACTTAACCCTGCGTTTAAACTTAGCTCTGAGCAATGAGGAGATTCTCAAACAGATGCGTAAAAATACTCGCTATGAAATTAACAAGGGCTTGCGAGAAGGAATCAACACCAAGATCATCATTGATCCCGCTTTTATGAGCGAGTTTTTTCAATATCAGGCTTATTTGGCTAAAAAACATCAGTTCATACCTTTTGAGTTTGATTTTTTAAAGCTTCAGTTTGAGACTTTTTTAGCTGACAAGCAAGTTGCTTTTGTTAACTCCTATCAAGATGATCAACTGTTGGCCTCGGCTTTTGTTATTTTTTATCATGATGAGGCTGTTTATCATTATGGAGTTTCCACGCCAGCCAATGACAAACTTCCTGGTTCTTATGTGACTCAGTGGCAAGCCATTCAAGAAGCTCGTCGTCGAGGTTGTAAAATCTATAATTTTTGGGGAGTATCACCGGTTGGTCGACCAGATCATCGTTTTGCCGGTGTTTCCTTGTTTAAACGCGGTTTTGGCGGTGAAGAAGTCCAACATTTACCAGCCCATGACTTGGCAGTTTCGCGCTTTTATTTTTTAACCAACACCTTTGAAAAGATAAGAAAAAAAGCCAGAGATCTGTAAAAGCGATTGTTTTAACTTTTTCTCTGAGTAGCAACCTTTAATTTTTCCAGTTTAGATCAGTCACCGACTCACGTTGTAGCTGATCAAGTGCTGAAGAAAAATTGCTGGGGGATCTTCTAATAAAAATTGCTGAAACTCCTGATACAAAGCCAAGCGGTCATTATATTCTAGAGCTTGTCTGGCATTCTCTAAAATACTGTCAATGCGAGTGTTTTGATAGTTGGTAAAATTAGATGACTGGTTAGAGTGCCACAAGAAGTATTGATCTGGATCAACCGGTATCTCTTGACCGATTAAAAGCAGTTGATAATCCTGTAAATCAGGAAAGTTACTGACTTTAATGTGCACCTCTATCTCCATATTTGCACAAAGATTTTTATCTTCCACCTCACTGCTCTCTTGACATTTTTGCATTGCCAGTTTTCCAAACTCCTGCCATTGATGCTTAATCTGGTTTGCCTGGTCAAGATAAAGCACGGTCGTGGCCAAAGAAAGCTCCAAGGGTTGTTCAGGAGGAACGCTTAATAAACGTTCAACAGCCCGATTTAAATCTTTACTATAATCTTTACCACCCTCTAAAAAAGCCCATGATTTAGGGTTGATCGGACCAACAGCTTTAAGATCACCACTGGGTTTTTCCGTGGCATAAGCTAGTGCCTGTTTAAGATTTTTTGTAACTAGAGGATCATTGTGGTTAAAAAAAATTGCTAAATATTGATCAAAGTTAATCTTTTCCTCAATCACAACTGTATCTCCAGGCCAACTTGCAAGATCTCCAGGCTGACGAATATCAAGCAGTAAGTTAACCTCTCCTTTTTTAAAACCAATAATGGCATCTTGCTCTGTTAGATAAAAACGATACACTAAAATTTCTTCAGGACTTTCCAGAACAATCTGCTTAAGACTATTGTTCTTCATTTCATAAGAGCTTATCTTGTAGGGACCGATACCTATCAGGCTGGGTTTTTTAAAAAAAACTAGATATCTTTCAAGCGTTTGTTTAAAGATTGGTTCGATCGTCACTGCTGGAAACGGAGCAAAAGTATCTGGCAGTTTAAAGATAACATCATTGGGTGTGCTGATAATCTCTACGTCTTGAAGATTGTAGTTAATATCATCAGGCGTTAACTCTTGTCCATCTTGCCATTTAACCCCTTTCTTGAGAGTAAAACGGTAAGTTTTACCCTCGTTCTCGGTTACCCAACGCTCAGCCAATAATGGCTTGACCGATTGATCCTCTTGATCAACAGTAGTTAAGCCCACACTTAATTTTTGTTTAATCTCTTTCGGCAAAAAGCTGAGGTTATAATCTCCAACCATGCCAATATACTGCCGTTTTTTTACAGATATCTTCTTGGCTAAAAAGGGCATTAAAAAAGAGAAGATTATCACCGCTAACACCACGGTTATCACCACGGTCAGACCGTGCTTTTTAACATAAGCAGTGAGATACCAGTAAAATTTTCGCATTTAATTAAAGAGTATAGTAACCTTGTTAGCGCGTTTTTTACCTTTGAGTTTTACTTGATTCTTTCTGAGCTAAAACGGTTGTTGTTGGGTATTAAACTGGTTATTTTAGTTGACTGCTAAAGATTACTGTTTTGAGTTTAAACTTTTTAATTTATCAAGCTGATGAGGGAGATTATAATAAATAACCCTGTGCCAACAATGGTGCTTATGAAGATAATCTTTTCCACGCCTTTACGAGTGTGATAAGTTTCACCCCCTCCACCGCCAAAAACAGACCCAGAGCCACCTCCTTGCGCTTGAAGTAAAATCAGAACGATTAAAAAGGCAGAAACAATTATTTGACCAACTGCGAGGGCTCTTTGCATGATATTTAGATATTTAATATTTTTAAGTTTTCAACTCAATCCCAGCTAGAGAAATAATATCTTCTAACTCGCGATCGCTTCTCCCCTGGTTTCTCGAATCACGTTCACTGTAATTGTACCAGGAAATGTCACCTTGTCCTTAATTTTATCTCTAATCTTGTTGGCCAGTACCACCACATCATCATCTTTTGATTGTTTGGGGTTAAGTAAAACTCGAACCTCACGACCAGCCTTGACTGCATAAGCTTCTTCAACCTCGGAATAGCTCGTGGCGATCTGCTCCAGCTCCTCTAACCGCTCAGCATACTCTTCAAGATTTTCATATCTGGCTCCAGGTCTTGCGCCAGAAATAGCATCTGCAATATATACGGTCATGGCTTCTGGACTGGTAAACGGTTCATCCTCATGGTGTTGGGCTATGCAGTTTATGACTTCTTGAGGTAAGTTATATTTCTTAGCAATTTTTACACCGATCTCAACGTGCGAACCGTCCGGAGTTTCTGACACCTTGCCGATATCATGGAGCAAACAACCTAACTTCACAACATTAACATCAACACCTAACTCGTGAGCTAACTTAATTCCAATCTTGGTTTCCTCTAAAGTATGTTTGATCATGTTTTGTCCATAAGAAAAACGGTATTTAAACCGACCAAGTGTTTCAACTAAACCGGCAGGCAGGTTATAAACTCCCACCATCTGGCATAACTCTTTACCAGCCTCCACCATTGAGTCCTCAATCTCTTCCTTAACCTTTGTCACCACCTGCTCGATCCGAGCTGGCTGGATACGACCATCCTTGATTAACTTTTCCAAAGCAACACGAGCAATCTCGCGACGCACTGGATCAAAACAAGATAAACGCACCTCGGTTTCTGAGTAGTCTAAATCTAGATCAACTCCAGTGAGTCGTTCAAAGGCGTGAATGTTACGACCAGATTTACCAATAATCTTGCCTTTCACATCTTCTGAGGGAATATCTAAAATAGACACGGTGTACTCAGCCACAAAATCAGTTGCACCATGTCTCATACTGTCAATTAAAATCTCTTTAGTAATCTCTTTAGACTCCAGTTGAGTCTCCTCTTGTTTTTGCCTAATCATTTGCGACATCTCTTGAGTAAGCTGTTTTTCCAAACCCTCCATGAGAACATTTTGTGCTTCTTGAGCCGTCATCTTAGAAATCTCTTCTAATCTAGACAGCATCTTAGTTTTAGTCTCATCCAACTTTGCTTTAAGCTTTTCGATATTTTCTCTTTCTGTGTTCATTCGAGACTCTTTTTGTTGCATCTCATCCAAGTGGCGATCAAGTTTATCGATCTTGCTATCAAGATCTCTTTGGCGTTTTGCCAGTTCCTGTTCTTGTTTTCTCGCCTCTTGCTCAACTTGAGCTTTAGTTTGCAAAGCTCTATCTTTTGCCTCCACAATAATCTCTCTTGCCTGGGCTTGAGCCTCACGCAATATGGAGTTAACCTCTTGATCTGTTACCACGGTTGACGCGGTCGGTTTTTGTGGTTGTGACTGTTGAGGCTGTCTTCTGGAATCTGTTGCAGATTTGTGCTGTGCGCCCTTGTCTTCAGTTTTTGGCTGAAGAACCTTTATTGCAGGCGGAGTCGCCTGAGTTGCTGGCTTTTTACCCTTGCCATCAGAAGTTTTTTTGTCTTTCGCTCTGGAAAATAAAATAGATAGGTTGTTAAAAAATGCCATAATAATCCTTTTTCAATACAATAATTCATGACAAGATTTATTGCTAAATAATTCATTTGACTCTAGTTATATAACCGAGTCTTAAGAAGCGTGAAAAAGTTAAGATGAGGAAGAAACCAAGAAATGTTAAATAGAAGCTAGATAATGATAATCTAAAAAATCAGACAATGGTAATAAATATATTTGTTTTAGACTCATTGGTTAATAAATTAACATTAAATTGGTGTTCCGTCTTAAGTAAGCAGTTTCGCTCTTTATATCCTAAATTTTTTACACAAGATAGTTGATATTTCGAACGTAGTCACGCCTCTGAGGCAATATTATACGCCTAAGAGGCTAAAACGTCAACTAATTTTCTAACCTGAAATTAGGTAAAAAAGATTGATTTATCAATACTTTTCCATATCAAGAACTCAGATTACAGCTCGATTAAATTTTTTTCGTTGCCTCGATTTTTTGCCAAATTTCTTTTTCAATAGCTGACATTAAGTTTGAGTTTTGTGCGATCTCTTCCTTGGTGGCCTCTCTTCCTTGAGCAATCACCTCATCCTTGTATTTATAAAAACTACCTGATCTTTCCACAACATTTAAGTTAACAGCTAGATCCAGAACATCGCCACTTCGAGAAATGCCGTTTTCGTCCATATCAAACTCTGCTTCTCTAAAAGGTGGAGCAACCTTGTTCTTTTTTACCTTAACTCTATGCCGACTGCCTGAAACATCATCGCCTTCCTTGATCGTACCGATCCGTCTAATATCTAATCGCTGAGAAGCATAGAACTTAATCGCGTTCCCGCCAGTGGTGGTTTCAGGACTACCAAACATGACACCGATCTTCATCCTGATTTGATTGGTAAAGATTACCAAGGTACCGGTTTTGCTAATCGCGGCAGCCAGCTTTCTCATTGCCTGAGACATAAGTCTTGCTTGCACCCCCATTTGAGCATCACCCATCTCACCTTCAATCTCAGACTTTGGCACCAAGGCGGCGATCGAGTCCACCACCACGATGTCTACGCCTCCAGAACGAATTAACTTTTCAGCAATCTCTAATGCTTGTTCTCCATAATCAGGTTGAGAGATAAGCATCTCATCAAGATTGACACCGATTTTTTTAGCTCTAACTGGGTCAAGTGCGTGTTCTACGTCAATAAAAGTCGCAACACCGCCCTGTTTTTGCACCTCTGCAATGGCGTGTAAACACAAGGTGGTTTTACCTGAAGCCTCAGGACCATAAATCTCGATAATTCTGCCTTTAGGATAACCGCCCACACCCAAGGCTAGATCTAAAGAGATTGAGCCAGAGGGAACAGCCGGCACCTTGACAATGTTGCGTAAAGAATCACCCATCTTCATGACCGCGCCTTTGCCATACTCTTTCTCGATCTGTTGCATAGCAATGTTAACAATCTGCTTTTTCGCCTCAGTCTTGTCGTCTTGAGCTTTGGTTGAAGGTTGAGCTTTGGTTGGTTGTTGAGCTTTGGTTGAAGGTTGAGCTTTGGCTGGTTGTTGAGCCTTGGTTGGCTGTTGTTCGTTGTGAGGTTTTTGACTGTAAGTTTTTTTTGGCATAGTCTTCCTTGTTAGGTTATAAAACCTGTTGCTTAATAAATAATAGTTTGGTTTTTGTTCAGTATTAACTATACTAATATATGTCAAATAAATGAATAGTGAATTTGTGTTTGGTTAAGTTTACAATACAGTATATTAAAAAACTGAAATATAGCTGAATTTTTGCAGGAGAAAAGTAGCAACGGGCTGTAGCTCAGATGGCTAGAGCACGCGCATGGGGTGCGCGGGGTCGCTGGTTCAAGTCCAGTCAGCCCGACTAGGTGGGACAGAAGGTACTTTTAGATACTTTTCAAAGTTAGGATTTAATTGATGTGAAAGTACTTTCTTATCCTTTACAGTAAAGTTCAAAAATATCATTCGGATGATTTTATCCACTAGGTAGCGGTTATCACTATTTTTGATTGTGTTAGCAAGGTTTTCAAAAAAGTTCAAAAAGTTTTCGTAAGATAAAAGTTTGGAATTGATGTTATTGTTGATGTTAATAATATCGCCATTAACTTTTTCTCTGTAAGCTTCTAGTTTCTCCTTGTCTTTGCTTAGCTTTTCTATTTCATCGTTTAGTTTATCTATTAACCTACCTTTAGCCTTAGCCAATGCTTTCGTTCTAGTGTCTATTTCCTTTTCTATGTCAGTAATTTGTCGGCTGGTGCTTCTTAGTCTATTAACTAGCTTTTCCTTATTCTCAGATAAAGCTATCTTTGCTTGTCTAACATAATCATCATAGGCTTTCTTATCAATTTCAAAACCTGATTTAAGGATATTTATGATGTAATCCATAATCACCTTGCCCCTCAAGCCTGCTTTAATTTTGGAATCTAGGGCAGTTAAACAACCGCTTTTACCGCATCTTAGACTTAAATATCTACTTTTTTTATTACCGCCTCTTGTTTTGCCAGGTGACATTAAGCGCTTGCAATATCCACAATAAACCATATTGTTAAACAGAATAGTTTTTAGCTTACCTGGCACTCTCTGATAGTTGTAGTTGTCATTTAAAATTTTTCTAAGCTGTAAAAATTCTAGAGGTTTAAGCATCGGCTGAAAGAGTCGGTCGGCTTTTCTCATCTCAATAATCTCACTACCAAAAACATATATACCAGCATAAAAGGGATTGCTGAATATCTTTGAAATTTTTTGTTTTCTCATTTCGTTTTTCTTTCCCCGATATTCAAAACCCTCTTTATTAAGAAAATCAGCAATTTTCTCTTGAGGGATACCGTCCAACCCCATTTGGAAGGCTTGTTTTAATAGGTCATAATTCCTACCATCTGGCCTAAAATATCTATTATGGATTCTATAACCGTGTTTTGGTACTTCTCTGGTAGATTTGCCTTCTTTAGCGATATTAACACTGCCTCTTTTAGAAGATTCTGACAGATTATCACTGTATTGCTTTGCCATTACAAATTGAATTCCGAGAGTCATAATCCCATTAGTGTCATTTATAAAAGTGTATTGCGAAAAAGCTAAATCAACCAGAATACCCTTATCAAGTAAGTCAATGATTTTACCTGCATCCATCATATTGCGAGCGAGTCTATTGGGATGCCAGGAAAGAATAGCGTTACATCTACCTGATTCTATCCATTTAAGCATTTCCTTAAATTCGTCTCTTTTGCCTGATACCTTAGCGCTTTCTTCTTCTCTGAATATATGAATTGGTTTGATTTTTAAGGAGCGATCTTTTTTTTGACAGTCAGCAATCTGGTCTGGGATTGACCTCTCTTGTCTCTTTTTACCCTTTGTAGATTTTCTGACATACATTACATAAACTTTGGGTATATCTTTAATCAATCTTCTCTTGCCTTGCTTAATCAGCTTCTCATTAACTTGATTTTGAGCATAAGCATAAAGCTGTTTTTGGTAGTCGTCATTGTATTGACTAGACATAGTTTATCTATCTAAAAATAGTTATCTTATCAGCAATTTCCTAATAAATGAGCAAAGCCTAGTTGGTTTTCTTTTTGTTCTATCTTGGCTCTGATTGACTCTAATGAATTTATAAGAGAGTTGTCATTATCAATATCAATACAGTTTCCTTTTAGTTTTGCAAGTTTTTCGCTTGAGTCTTTAGTCTTATTAAGTAGCGCCTTCCACTTATCGCAAAATTCCTGAATATGAGGATTTTCTGCCTCAAACTGATTAAATCTGTCAATAATGTCAAGAAAATATAAGCAGGTTTTAAGTAAGTCAACCGTTATATCAGCTTCTAATCTTAGTTCTTTTTTCAATTCCAAAACTTCAAGCGCTAAATCAAGCTGTCGCTTCAAAGTGTAGTCTAGTGTTAACTCTTGATAAATTTCAGATAGAAATATAAGTTGAGCTCTTTCGCTGGGACTAGCGTCTCGTATTATTTGTTTATCGTAATAACCATTGAGGTAATTATTAACCATAGTCTTAAATTTTAATTTAACTGGTAGTTCATCAAAAGCCTTTTTAAGCCTTTTTTGGTATGTTGAGAGCATCTTCTATTATCTCCAATCTATTTTCTAATTCTTGGTCTTTAATAGCACCAATCAGGATATTAGCCAGATAGCCGATACACGAAGCCTTAGCCCGCTTAATCTTACCTTGCAATAAACTATTGGTAGTAAACTCTAATAAAGTTCTGACTTGAGCAATAGTTTTAAGCTCAAAATCATCTAAATTGGGACTGCCAGTCTCGCTCTTATTCTGTTTACCTCCCTTAGCACTAGCCTTTAATCTGGTCGCTACCACTTTAGGATTTTTGGAATGAAAAAAACAAAACTCATCACCAGCCAAAGCCTGAGCCTTGCATACTTGACCATTACTTTTAGTAAAACAACATTTAGCCATAAAAATAATTACTTATAATTACTTAATGTAATATCACTATACTATGATTGTCGGGATAGTAAAAGAGCTAGGAGAATACAAAAGAGAGGCTTAAATAGCCTCTCTGATGTTGATAAATATACTTGCAAGTGTATTTATTTGTATCTGTTAAATTTTAAGTTCCTTTTTGTCTTGATTGATTATTGTTTTTGGTTGTATTTTTTGTCTTTCCCAATAATCTGCTTCTTCTTGTCTTAAAACATCATAGTCTGAGTATTCCTTGCCAGTTACTGCACTAATATATCTTTGATTTTGTGCAAACCAATTTCTGTTTGCTTGTTCTAATGCTTGTGGGTCAGCATATTCTTTACCATCAAGTCCTTTGAAAGTTAGGTTTTGAATAACCTCATTAGCTCTGTTTATCATTTCTGGTTCTGCCATCTCTATCACCTCCTTTATATGTTATGTTAAATAATATAGTTCAAAAGAATAATACTATATAAAAGAAAATTAGTCAACGATAATTGTTTTACCTTTTTTCCTCTTATCTTTCATTTCCTGGAACACTCCCTTGTCATCTTTGAATAACCTAGTTTTATTATTTGACTGAGTGTAAGTTTTGAAATCTGTTTGACCAGCGAGGTTAATAATTTCTACCATACTCTCACCAAAACCAGGAGCTTGCACTTTTGTCTTGAGTAATTTATCTTTTTTCTTTCTACTCATAGTGATTTGATTATATTACAAAATCAATTTTACTCCCATAGCTGTCTCTTGTTTCTTCCTCATATTCCTGTAATTGTAAAGTCATCTGCTGAAAGACTTGGTTACTTTTGATAAAATCTAAATAAAGTTCAAAGTTAGTAACATTAGCCCGACCAAGTTTCCAAACTTTAAACCAACCCATTATAGAACATCTTATTTTTTTGCTTTTTCTTTCTTCACCTCATCATCCAGATCCAAAGGAATCTTCTTTTGTAACCAAGCTGAGGTTTTTTCATATAAAGTTGGCTCTGGTTTTTTGTTAATCAAGACCTCTGACAAAACATGCTTGAATAACTCTTTATCTTCACTGGCTAACAACAAGGTTAACCTACCAGGAAACCGCGCCACCTCGATATTTAATAGATCTTGATTAAACTTTTGGTCAAACCAGAAATAGCCTAACTCCTCCCAATAATAAAGCACCGAGTCAATGCGAATGCCATAAGTTGTAATTTTATAGGTTGAGTCTTGCGGAGGCACCACTGACAACACATAGATCACAAATGCCAAAGAAACCACCACTGTCACCGCCACCAACTGACCAGCAAAACCTAAAATCAACGAGATTAACAAGGCAATCACTGCCACGGTGCTGAAATATTTCTTGTTGCGTTGCTTAAAAGGACGGCTGGGGGCTGTCCACTGCAAAACCTCTTCCTCTGGAATAGGACGGTACATGCCCGGGGCCAATAAGGACTCCTCTAGTTCGACATTGGGAAAAGGTCCTTCTTTAACTTCTTTAGCTTTTTTCTCTTGAGAGCTAAGTTTGGTTTTCTCTGGTGATTTACTAGCTTTCAAGGTAGGAGAAACCTGGCTTGGTGAAGAAGGTTGTTGAGGCTGTGGTGTCATGGGTAGAAAATAGTTTAATGGTGGTTAGGCAAGCTTAACTTTAATATATACGAAAAAAGGTTACATGCCAATAATTATCTGATAAAATTAGCAGATACAAGATAAAAAGTGCTATTTCTAAGGAAAACTTGGTAAAAAACCATCAAGGAGGTGTCGCATAGTGGTCAATTGCACTGGTCTTGAAAACCAGAGCTGCAAAGCTCCGTGGGTTCGAATCCCACCACCTCCGCAAAAGCCTCTTGGTTGCTCCAAGACCCATCTACTATGCTCAAATAGATTGATGTTTCCTGCTTAATTTTCTGCAAAAAGCATGAGAATCGCAAAAAAAGCCTGTAATGTAGAAAAGCTGATAAAAACGCTCAGAAGGAAAATCAGAAGGAAAAGTCGTTTGTTCTAAGGTTGGGAGTTGTTGTGTTGCTGATTGACTCTTACTTAATTTCTTTAAAGGAATGAAGATCTAGCTGTGATAGAGAATAGAACTATTTTTTTTATATTTTCCTATTATTGATAATGAGCAATTCTTTTTAATTCTTCCAAAGCAATAACTTCTAGATTACTTTGGGCAAAGTCAAGACAAGCTCTGATGGTGGACACAGCTTTGTCTGGATATAAACCAATGGCTGTTTCCTCAGAGGTCATCACATAGTTGGCACCCAGGATGTAAGCTGCTTCGACGTTGTCAGCCTCAGCTCTGGTGCAAATGGGTGATTTTTCCATGGTGGCTACAGTTTGGGTGGCAACCACGGACTCCTTACCGTACTTGCGCGCCCCGGCAATCAGTTTGCGTTGAATCACTGGCACCTCATGACAACCGACTTCATAACCCATATCGCCTCGTGCGACCATGATCACATCAGCTTCTTGGCAGATTTCATCAATCACTTGGTTATTGATCGTAGCTTGGCGAGTTTCAATTTTGGCCACAATTTGGGTGTGATTTAGATCATAACCGAAATTGCTCAAATGCATGCGCGCTTCTCTAATGTTGTCAGCGTTTTGAATGAAGGAAATAGCCACCCACTCATAGCCCTTGTCAGCGCCCCATTCCATGGCTTCTAAATCTCTGGGAGTGAAAATGTCTCCATTGGTAAAAATAGCGGTCGGTACATTCAAGCCTTTTTTGGTGGAAAACATCCCGGCTCTTTTGACGAGGACTTTTGTGGCGACATCCGAGATAAATTCAAGTACTTC
>CAZCXA010000012.1:2049-26084 GCA_964502565.1 uncultured Pseudomonadales bacterium | reverse complement strand
TATCTGACTTGACCAGAGCTGGTCGCGATGTCTTGATATAATAAATCTGCTCGTGACAAGTAGTTTTTAACTTCTCTAATCGCTTTTTCTTCATCAGGCACGGTGCGACTCACGAGTAATTCAGGTCGAGTTTGATAATCACTTCTTAAAAAAAAGTTGTAGGAGACTAAATCAAGCTCAAATACATAATCTATGGGTGTATATTTGTACCAACGGTAACGATCAACCGTCATCATCTCTGGCTCTTCCTTAAAATCTAGTTTTGTAGCAATGCCACGAGCTCTTTCGTCTGCCAATAAACTTAAGGCCGGTTTTGGAAAAAAAAGCACTTGGGCGCGATCTCCAAAATTAGTTAATCTTTCTTTTGGAATACTAATAGTTAACTCCTCTGGAAAATCCTGACTAAACTCGGCAGGGAACTCAACTGGTGGTAAATAACCAAATCCCATGGTCGGTGGTGGAGGTGGAGGTGGATTTAAATATCGATAATATGCCACAACCCCTTTAAAGACTACACTAAGAACCATGTAGCCCAGCATTGAGATGGCTGCGTACTTCACGACCTTTCTGCCCACTTCAGTAATATATGACAGATTAGGTCCTGATTCTGGAGCTAGCGCGGGGTGCTTAAGAGTAGTTTGCATATAGTTGTTATTTTAGCAAGATAAACTCAAAATTAATAACTCAAAAAGTTAAAGGTTAGCCAGAAGTTAAAACTTAAGGGTTATTAGTTGTCAATCAGCCTTGAAGCAAAGACTCTGCCTTAAAACCCTAACCCTAAAGCCCAAACCCTAATACTTAACCCTAAAACTCCAGCCTAGTGATAGCTTTAAAAACTTCTGTCAGAAAATAGCTCTAAAACCTCTGCCAAGTTACAACCTCTTTAACCCAGTTAACCAAACTCAGCGTATCTAAATAACGATCTTGCGAGTTCATCACCACTACTAGCAAAGAGTACTCCTCTTCTTCCCAATAAGTAATCAGCACCTGTCCAGCCAACTCGGTTGTACCGGTTTTGACTCCCTTGACCTGTGAATATTTACCTAGTAATTGATTGGTATTATTTAATTGATACAGGCTATTTCCCTCAATATCACTGATGGTTGTTTCTGTTAAAGTAATGAATTTTTTTAAGATAGGGTCCTTGACTACCACTTGTGCCAATCGTGCCAAATCTTGACAGGTACTCTTCTGAGCAAGATCATCAAACCCTGTTGGGTTGGTAAAAACCGTGTTGGTTAAAGAGAGTCGCCTCGCCTCCTCATTCATGGTTCTAATAAAACCATCATATCCTAAGGGGTGATGATAAGCCAAAACCTGAACCGCATCATTGCCGGAACTTACCAAGCTCGCCTTAATTAAATCAATAGCAGTCACTTGCCGATCAGCTGATAAACCAACCCTGTTGCCTGCGATGAACACCTCTGGACCAGTTAGCAAAACAGTATCTAAGGGCAGAGATTGTTTTGCCACCAAGGCCGACATTAACTTTACAGTTGAGGCTGGATAAAGTGGCTCATCCTTATTTTTCTCTAACAAAACAGCTCCAGAACCAACATCTAAAACTAGATAAGATTGAGCTGAAATCCCGGGTAAAGTTGGGACCGAGTTAGGCTCGATCTCTAGATTGTTAATCGTCTCACTTTGAGTAATATTTTTTGGCAGTACAGGTCGAAGAGCTGGCTCAACTAAAAAAATTTGCAAAGGTTCTTCTTCTGCCTGAATAGGTTCAGGCAAGGATAGGCCACCCTGAACTAACAACAAGATTAAGGCAAGTAACAAGGAGATGATTTGATCTGGGCGCAGGCTTTTGAAAAAAAACACATCAAGAAATTGTTATGAGATAAGTAAATTATTCAGAAATAGAACCGATGAACTTGTTTAAACTAGAACCGGCTTTTCAAGCTTGATAAAATCCTTTAAGCTCATGATTAGCGAGCGATCGTGTTGACCAACATTAAAAGCAATTTTATCTTCAGTTTCTAGGCGTTTATCTAGATAGGTTTTAAAACCCATGGCAGAACCAAACGGTGGAATTGAACCAACCTCTAAACCAGTTTTAGCCTTGACAGTATCTTTTGAGGCCATTGCTAAACGAGAAACAGCTAGTGCTATCTGTAGCTTTTTTAGATCTGCTTTCTGATCGCCTGGCACCACCAGCAGAATCAACTCATTATCAGCTTGAAGTACTAAAGCTTTAGCTGATTGTGACAGCGTGGTGCCACGAACCTCTGCCGCTTCTTGGCTAGTGAAAACTGGCTTGTGTGATAAATATTCAAAGTTAATCCCTAGTGCCACAACTTGATTTAAAATCTTGTCATGGACTGAGGCTTTACCATCAACAACTACCTTTATCCCTAGTTCAGCCAGTTGTTCCGAGGGCGCTGTGTTTGGTGCGTCCATTACCGCGGTGCGACCGGTTGAGCTCATGGGAAAAGCAACCGTTTCCTTAAGCGAGGTTTCCTGAGACAGTAGCATCACCAACCTATCTAATCCCAGCGCTATGCCTCCATGGGGCGGAGTGCCCAACTTGAAGGCGGTTAACATATGTCCAATATTTTCTTCAATCTCCTCATCTGAATAACCCATAATCTTAAAGGTGGCTTTTAACACCTCAGGATCGTGTGCTCTAATACTGCCACCACCAACCTCATAACCATTACACACTAAATCATACTGAGCTGTTTTAATCTGTTCGATATTCTTCTGATCAAGATGATCTTGCAGATATTCTGCCTGAGGTGCGCTAAATGGGTTGTGAGTAAAGGTCCACCCACTTTTGCTGTCACGCATCTCAGCCTCGTCAGCTTTATCAACTTTTTTAAAAAAAGGAAAATCAACCACCCAAGCAAAGGCTAACACACCCTGTTTTTTTTCTTCCGCGGTGCGTAAATCAAACTTATCCTGACCATATTTGACAGATGCTTCTTGATAGGAAATAACTGGAAAATCCTCTTGCTGAAGTTTACCTTTCACATTTTTGACTGCACTCTTGACTGCAGATTCCACCAAACTCATCACATCAGCTTGACTGGCAAAACTCATCTCTAGATCTAGTTGAGTAAACTCAAAGCCTCTATCAGAGCGGAGGTCCTCATCGCGAATACAGCGGGCAACTTGAAAATAACGCTCAAAGCTAGCCGTCATTAACAACTGTTTATACTGCTGAGGACTTTGAGGCAGAGCATAAAACTTACCTGGCTGAAACCTAGATGGGACTAAAAAATCACGAGCGCCTTCTTTGGTTGACTTGGTTAACAAGGGGGTCTCGATCTCTAAAAAATCTTGGTTAAATAAAAAGGTGCGAAAGGATTGGATAAACTCAGAGCGTAAACCGAGATTTTTTTGCAAACGAGGGCGACGCAGATCAAGATAGCGATACTGTAAGCGCGGTATCTCGTTGATATCCAAACCGTCGGAATCTAGGCTAATAGGTAGTTTGTCGCAGTTGTTCAAGAGTTGGTATGACTCCGCCTCGAGCTCGATCTTGCCGGTAACTAAATCTGGATTTATATATTGAGGCTCGCGTTCTTTAACAACGCCCTCAACCTCGATCACCGACTCAATGTGCAACTCTGACAGTTTTTTAAAACCAACAACTTGTATTTTTCCAGAACGATCACGCAGGTCAATAAAAGTGATCTGGCCATGATCTCGCTTGCTGTCAACCCAACCCTGCAGTTTTACTTTTTTGCCGATTAATTCAAGAGTTTGAAAGGTTAGTGTGCGTGTCATGAGAGTTATTATAGTATAAACGAGATAAAAAATTAGGCTTGAATATTTATTAATCTTCAATCTTTAAATAATATTAAACAGCTAAACAACCAGCTCTAAAAACCTTTAAATAATATTAAAAAGCTAAACAACCAGCTCTAAGCAACTCCAAGATAATGCCTTCCTGATATGCCCTTGACAATCATTAAAAAGTTTTATTTAATACTAATAGCCATGATCAGTAATTCTTTACAATACACCACCTCTACTAAATTTATCCTTAAGCACTCGGATAAATTTTTGGCGGTGTTGTAGCTAAAGAATAAAAAAAAATTAATGAACGCAACCCGCCACACAGGCGGGTTTTTTAGTTATTTTATCTAAAAATTACTTAAAAAAATATTATCAATCAAAAAAAAGGAGGCTTTATGTCACCTGCCCCAGAAACCTATTTACTAGCTAGAGATCCTGAATTAGCCCGACGTTTGACCTCTGTCAACCAAACCCGACCGTTTTGGCACGAGAGACAACTCGATATCGATACCGAAGTAAGAGGGGTGGAGAAAGATGGTGATGATTCTTCTGAAAATGAAGATTCTAAACCTGAACTTTAAACAATGGGAACATCTAAAGCTGTCAGGTTAAAAAAGGGTTGCCCCAACTGTTTTTCAGATGCCTATCAAATCTATTGGCTTGGCAATCATGGCGAAAAACAAGTGCTTGAAACTCACTGCAATCGGTGTGGTTGGGCAGTTGATGCTGAAGGAAAAATCAGAAACCAGGGAAAGAGTTTTGAGGGTGCAAGAAGAAGCAATAGAAAAGAATCTTGAAAATAAGATATTAGCTAGGCGTAACTTGTTTCTTTCGTAACTCCAGGTCATTTTTTATCTCCAAACAGTTCAGACCGAAAATTTTTTTAATAATCATCTATAATATCATTATCAGTTATGCGAAAAACCATCGGCGTTATAATTTTATTGCTCATGCTGATTGCCAGTGCGGTTGGTAGTCTTCTCTACCTAACCAAATATGAGTCCCAGCCCTTCAGGAGTCGTTTTTTTTCAAGGATTTTTGTTGAGAAAGAGCTTGTTACACCTTTTGTGGCCAGTCCCACTCCAAAAGTTCTACCTCTAGAAAAATACACTATTCCTAATCTTCAAGATTATCAATATCAAACAAGCGCCATCTTCTTAACTAAACTCACAGCAGAAGAAAAAGAGTTTAACAGCTACTTGTTTAGTTATCAAACCATGGGTAAAACCATGACCGGCACCGCGAACGTGCCACATGTTGCCAACCAGTTTCAAGAAAACCTGCCAGTAATTATCTTGGTACGAGGCTATGCCACTCCTGAACAATACTATCCTGGTTTTGGCACACGCAACGTGGCCTCAACCTTTGCCCGCCAGGGATATGTAACTCTAGCTCCTGATTTTTTTAACTTTGGCGAGTCAGATCCAGAGCCAGAGGATAGTTGGGAGGCGCGTTTTATCAAGCCGATCAATGTTATTGAGTTGATTAAAACGGTTCAAAAAAATCCAAAGGTTACTTTTCAGCTTGCTGATCAAACCGAAAACAATCAAGTTCCAATCACTTTAAATCCAGAAAAAATCGGGATGTGGGGACACAGTAACGGAGGTCAAATCTCGATTAGTGTTTTAGAGATCTTATCTGAACCTGTGCCAACAACTGTTTGGGCTCCGGTGACCGCCCCTTTTCCCTACTCAATTCTATATTTTACAGACACCCTGGCTGACGAAGGTAAAGAGGCACGCAACTGGATGGCGATCTTTGAAAAAGATTATGATGTTTTCGAGTTCACTATTACACAACATTTAAACAAGCTAGTAGCACCTCTGCAAATTCACCACGGGAGTCGTGACAAAGATGCTTTGCAGGAATGGTCAGACGCGTTTGTCAGTAAAATAAAACAAGAAAATGAGCGTCGAAAAAAACTAAAAACAAAAGAAGCCACTAAATTATCTGCTGAGCTAGAAGCAGGACTAGAAGAAACAGGGCTAGAAGAAGCAGGACTAGAAGAAACAGGGCTAGAAGAAACAGGACTCGAATTAGATAAAGAAGTAGTTAAACAACAAAGGCTTGCTAACCCGATCGAGTGTTTATACTTTGTTTACCCTCAAGCAGATCATGACTTACAACCTGCAGATAACTGGCAAAACGCCATTAACCGAGATATAGAGTTTTTTAAAGAATATCTTGAAGTATAATTTATTTTTTTTGTAGGGTTAAACTTATAGTCTTAATCTTGACCTTTATTTCCAAATTATGGCGCGCGCTAAATCCAGACTTTCACAAAAAAAAACTCAGGGTTTAGAACTCAATCTTGAGAAAAAACCAGACACTTTTTCTGCGCAGGCTATCCAAACCTCAACCTTTAAAACAGTTGCTCAAAACTATCTGCAACATCTGCCCACTCTTTTTTTGGGAATAATCTTTTCTGCCCTTACTTTTTTTATCCTAACCAAAGTTGAGCCATCAGCAGTACAACACTTGATTTTACCCAACACCTACTTACCGTTTCTCGCTTCGAGTTTTTTGGCAAGCTTTTTCTTAACAAGTTTTTTACTTCTTAACAGCCGACGCGGTTTTTTTTTAGCACTAGCAATAACTATTTTTTTATTTTTAAGAGTGCAACAGGTTCTGATCAAACCCCAAATCCTGCTGATAATAATCTCTCCTCTGGTAATCCTTGAGCTTGTTTTCAGTTTAATTAATCGTAAATCTTGATTTATAATATACTCGTCTGAATCTATCATCATCATTTAATGAGCAACTATTTTTACCTCACCACCACCTTACCCTATGTTAATGCCAAACCGCACATCGGTTTTGCTTTCGAGATGGTTGAGGCAGACGTGATTGCCCGTTATCAGCGTTTGCTAGGTAAAAAAGTTTTTTTTAATACTGGCAGTGATGAGCATGGTCAAAAGATTTATCAAAAGGCCTTGGAGAACAACCTCTCACCTCAAGAGTATTGTGATCGCTCGGTGCTTCAGTTTGCCAACCTCAAAACTCTGCTTAATCTCAGTTACAACAGTTTTATGCGGACCACTGATCAAAAACATGTTACAGCAACACAAGAATTTTGGAAAAGGTCATTGGCTAATGATGATATTTATCTAGCTGACTATGAGGTGAAATACTGCGTGGGTTGTGAGCTGGAAAAAACCGAGAGTGAACTAACAAACAATCGCTGTCCACTACATCCAAATCAAGAGTTAGAGATCAGAAAAGAGAAAAATTACTTTTTTAGGTTTTCTAAATATCAACAGTCTTTGCTTGATTATTTTCAAACTAATCCCGAGTTTGTTTACCCTGAGAGTAAGATGAGCGAGATTATATCATTTGTAGAGCAGGGTCTAAATGATTTTAGTATCTCTCGGATAAAAGACAAAATGCCCTGGGGAGTTGAGGTGCCAGGAGACCCGAATCAGGTGATGTATGTTTGGTTTGATGCCTTAATAAACTATATTTCTGCTTTGGGCTGGCCAGAAAATCAGGCAAAGTTTGACCGGTTTTGGCCTGGTATTCAGTTGGCTGGCAAGGACAACTTAAGACAACAGGCAGCAATGTGGCAGGCAATGCTGATGTCGGTCAACTTGCCAAACTCAAGCAAGATCCTGATTAATGGTTTTATCTCGGTTGAGGGTCAAAAAATGAGTAAATCTTTAGGTAATGTTATCAGCCCCGCCGAGATGGTAAGTAAGTATCAAGCTGATGCCACGCGATACCTCTTAATTTCTCTAGGAACTTTTGATAGAGATATGGACGTTTCTTGGAATAAATTTGATCTGCGATATCAAGCAGACTTGTCTAATGGGATAGGTAATCTTTGCTCCAGAATTGCCAAGATGTGCGATACTGTTCAACTTAAATATGAACTAGAAAACGAGCAGGGGTCTCCTGACACAACCAAAGATCGGTTTAATCCAGAATTTACTGATTTAATGGACCATTATCAACTTACTGCTGGTCTGGAATGGATTAATGATTTTGTCAAAGCCATTGATTTGTATTTATCAGAAAAAAAACCATGGCAGATGCCGGCAGGTCTTAAAAAAAAGGAAACTTTGACCAAAGCCGTCACAGATCTTCATCAAGTTGCGGTTCATCTTGAACCGTTTATGCCAGAAACTTCGCTCACAATCCGCAATCATTTTCAAGGAAAAATTAACGCCTTGCTACCGATCTTTCCCAGATTAAGATAATATATACTTTAGAAAAACGCGAAACTGGTTATAAGCTACATCTCTTTGCTCTCTCGCGTTGCTTTCTCCTCCTCAAGTAGTTATACTACTTAGATCTTGGAATTGGTTCTTGATCTTGGAATTGGTTCTTGGAGAAACAATGACAATGCCTCAAAATCTATCAGTAGTTAACTTGATTTTTACTTCTCATTAAATCTATTATATAAACCAGTTTGTTATGCAGATTTTTGATACTCATTGCCATTATAATTTAGAGCCACTTTACTCTGGTCAACCAGAATATTTTTCAATCAAACAGTTGGAAAATTTAAGTAATAAAAACTGGCAATCTCATTGGTTAAAGGCTCAGCAATCTGGAGTGGTCGCTACTCTTATTCCTGGAGCAAGCCTGTCATCAAGTCGCCTGGCTGTTGAGATTGCGAAAAGCGATCCTAATCTTTTTGCCAGTGTCAGCTTGCACCCGAACAACAGTGAGAAACTTGATTCGCAACAGTTAACTAAAGATTTTGCTCAAGTTGCTCAACTCGCTAAAGATGAGCAAGTGATAGCGATTGGTGAAACAGGTCTGGATTATTTTCATCTCTCTAGTAAAAACTTTTCTGAACAGAGTGAACTACAAAAAAAAATCTTTAAACTGCACATTCAACTAGCCAACAAACTCCATAAACCTTTAATTATTCATTCCAGAGATAAAAAGGATCAGGCTTATCAAGATATCTTGAAAATCTTAAAAACAGATTATTCTTTTGAAAAACCTTTTGTTCTACACTGTGTGTCAGGCTCAATAGATTATTTGCAAGCCATGATTAAACTCGGAGCCTATCTCTCCTTTGCAGGCAATATCAGTTATGATTCTGGTCAAGGGTTAAGGGATCTGTTAAAACTTGTTCCTAAAAATCGGCTACTAATTGAAACTGATGCTCCTTTTTTACCTCCACAAAAGTATCGAGGTCAGGTAAACCAGCCCTATATGATAAAAGAGACAGCCCTTTTTATGCAAAAAGAGTTTAAAATAAATCCTGATCAGCTACTTGGCAATAGTTTTCATTTTTTTGAAATTAAAACTAACTAAGGAATCAGCAAGCTCGCGCATGTTTAAAAAATATTTTTTACGTCATCCAGTTAAAACACAACGATTTTTGGAGATCTTGCCTGGATTTATTTCCTGGTCACTGATCTTGTTTCCAGTCTGGGGATCATTTGTTGTTCCGATGTTTGTGGCGTACTATGTGATTGTTTTTGTTGTTTATTGGGCATATAAATCATTGGTAATGGCGATCATGGTTATCTTGTCGCATTTTAAGATTAAAGCTATCTCTAACTTCGACTGGATTTCAGATTTAAACAAAAATTATGGTCAAGAATGGCGTAAGGTTCATCACATTACTATTATTCCCTCCTATAAAGAACCTCTTTATATCTTACAAAGAACTCTGGATGCTTTAGTGAAACAATCGGTTGGTGGCCAACAACTACATGTTATGCTTTCGTTTGAAGAGCGAGAAGGACAGCCAGCCAAAGACAAGGCAATAAAACTAAAAAAGCAATATCATGATAAGTTCGGACATTTTTGGACAACTTTTCATCCTGACATTGAGGATGAGGTTAAGGGTAAATCTTCCAATACTTGCTGGGGGGCAAAGATTGCAAAAAGAAAACTTGTCGATGAAGCCGGCTATGACATCAATCATATTACCATTACCAGTGAAGACGCTGATGCTTGCTTTCATCAGCATTATTTTGCTAACTTAACTTATGAGTTCTTAAGTAGTGATAATCGAGATAACTTTATTTGGCAGGGAGCACTGGTTTTTTATAACAATATTTGGGATGTACCAGCACCGATTAGAATTGTTTCATCAATGTGTTCTGTTTCTCAAATGAATATCTTGATGCGTCAAGACCGATTGATAAACATCTCCACCTACTCAGCCACTTTAAAACATGCAGATGAGATTGGTTATTGGGATACTGATGTTATTCCGGAAGATTACAGATTCTTTTTTAAATCATATTTTGCCAAACATGGAAATTTTAGAGTTAAGCCGATTTTTTTACCTATTTATGCTGATGCTCCTCGAGCAGAAAATTTTTTCTCCACATTAAAAAACCAATACCAACAAGTCCAACGCTGGGCATGGGGAGTAAGTGATGATGCCTATATTATTCGCAATTATGTAATGAGTGATGCGCCATTTTGGGATAAAACCTTAAGGGTTTTAGGCGTGATTGAAGATCATTTCCTTTGGCCAGTCCACTGGATGGCCATCACGGTTTCTGCAAGTTTGCCCCCCTTATTAAATCCTGATTTTAACAGAACCTTGATTGGTAAAACTCTGCCTCAGGTGACATCAACTTTACTAACTTTAGTCTCGGTTAGTTTGATTATCTTGATTATTGTTGATGCTCTTAATCGACCGCCAAGACCAAAGGATAGAAAAATCTTATCATACATCCTTCAGCCGATTGAGTTTGTTATGTTGCCTGTATTAGGTTTTTTCTTTACTGTTTTGCCTGGCATTGATGCTCACACTCGATTAATGTTGGGAAGATATATTGAGTATAAAGTGACTAAGAAGGTATAAAAACAAAAATCAAGCTTGATCATCTCAAACATTCTCCGCTCTATCTTTAGTTAACATTTTTGACTAAAATTGAAAGCAAGACATTATCAATCTCTTTATTATTTAAAATATGAAAAATCTGTTGCTAAAAATTGATAAATATCTTGATAAACACACCACCCTGTGGATTTTTATCATCTTGTTGGTAATCTTGCGTGTACCAAACTTTTTTGAACCCTATTGGTATGGAGATGAAGGTATTTATTTAACAATTGGTCAAAGTATTAGGCATGGTCAAAAACTTTACACTGATATTGTTGATCACAAAACGCCGGTTATTTATTACTTGGCAACAGTGCCAACTCAGTTTCACTTTCGAGTGTTACTCATGGCTTGGATGATCACAACAACAGTAATCTTTTATATACTTTCTAAGACTTTCTTTAAAAAAAACTATCTTGTTTGGCTAAACTTAATTATTTTTGTAACCTTAACAACCCTGCCTTGGTTGGAGGGAAATATTCCTAATGGAGAGTTGTTTGTTTTAGGTTTTGTGATGGTTGGCTGGTGGCTAGCGATTAAATCTGGATTTTTGCAAAGACTATTTGCGACTTCATCAAACGAACTAAAATCAATTAATAAATCTCCGAGATTGCTTTTTCTGAGCGGAGTGTTTTATGGACTTGCCATCTTGACCAAGGTGCCGGCTCTAACCGACCTGGCAAGCATCTTGCTCATACCCTGGTTTATCTTAACTGAAAAAATTCTTCAGTTAGATAAAAAAAATATCAAACTAATCATAGAGCATGCTAAATCATCTCTGCAAAAATCGAGACCATTAATACTCGGCGTCATCTTAACCATCCTTCTCTCTATAGTATATTTTGTTAGCCAGGGGGCTGGATCAGATTATCTTAAGTTTGGTCTGTTGTATAACTTTCATTACACTCAATCTTGGAAACTAGATTTAAACAATCCATTATTGAATTTATTGTTTACTTTACCAATAAAAACCTTACTGCTGTTTGCAATTATTGGCTTGTTGTCTTATTTGAAAGTATTCAGTATAAAATTTAAGTTTTTTTTGGGCTGGAGTTGTTTAGCCTTATATGCAACCCTGCTCTCTAACAGACCTTATCCTCATTATTTAATCCAGATAATCTTGCCTCTATCTTTCCTAACAACAGTCACGGTTGAAAAAGTCGTAAACTGGTTTAAAAACAAAAAAAATAATCAAGAAACTCTGGTTGTTTTTCTCTCAGGAGCAGGTGTTTGGGTAATTACTATCGCTGTGTTGTTGTTATTAAACTTTAGAGTGTATTCAACTAAAAACTACTATCAAAACTTTTTCAAGTTTATTAGGGGTGATTACAATCAGCAAGAATACTACCAAACCTTTAATCTCTTAATGACCGATAACTATAAAGTAGCTGAGTTTCTTAAAAATGTGCAAGCTAAGGAACTTTTTATCTGGGGAACCAATCCCATGCTTTATGCTTTAAGTAACACAGTGCCTCAAACTCGGTTTACTGTTTCCTTTCACATAACTGATTTAAAATTATATAAAGAAACCTTGAACGAGGTTGTAGTTAATCAACCAAAATTTATTGTTGTTATGAATAATGCTCCAGCATTTCCAGAATTCTATGCTTATTTAGATGACCATTATTTAGCAAACTATGAATATGAGCACATGATTTTATATAAAAGGCTCAATGCTCAAGACAAACTTCTTGCTCAATAAAGATTAATTTATGCTTGAAAAAATTCGTCAAAAAAAAACAAAAATTAAATTTATATCTAGTCCGGATTTTGTTAAAACTCCAATAAAATTTTCTTTGGCAATAAACCTAATCATCCTGTTAATCACACTCAGAAGCTATCCTTTTATTCAACCAGTAATACCTATATTTTATTCCTTACCAAACCCTAATCAGCATCTTGCTGATAAATCTTGGCTTTTTTTATTACCGGCGATCTCTTTGCTAATGAACTTAATTCACATCTACTCCTTTAAACTCATCGAGAGCAATACTCAATTTGTTATCAAGCTTTTCGCTTACTCCGGACTAACTTTACAAGCGATCTTGCTATTGATTACTTTAAGAAATACTCTGATCGTGTTTAGAGTTTTTTAACTATTTTTATGTTGATAATTTTTATTTTTGGACTTATAACTTCCGTTGTCATTTCTCAAGTTGTAATTGATTTCTATACCAAGAAAAACTGGTTGGATGATCCTAAAGATAAAACCCATGTTAAAAAAACCCATATTGTCCCAGTTCCCAGAGGTGGTGGCATCCCGATTTTTATCAGTTTTTTACTGGGTGCAGTTATTTTCCTACAACTTGATAAATATCTTGTTGCGATAATCCTTGCTTCGCTACTGTTGACAATTATGGGGGTGCTAGACGATATTTTTAACATTCATCCGTATTATCGCTTGTTCGCAGGATTGTTGGCTGGACTGATCGTGGTCGGTGCGGGTATTGGGATTGCATTTGTTAGTAACCCTTTTGGACCAGGGGTGATCCACCTTAATCAACCGGTTATAAATCTAGAGCTGTTTAATAAAACTAGATCTATTTGGGTAGTTGCTGACCTATTTGCACTAGTTTTTATTCTCTGGAACATGAATATTGTTAACTGGTCAAAAGGCGTTGATGGACAGTTGCCAGCTTTTTCTGTGGTAGCTTTTGTCTTTATTGGACTACTCAGCGGGAATTTTAGCGCAGATCCTACCGAGTTTAATAACGCCTTGATGAGTTTTTTATTGGCTGGCTCCTTTGCTGGACTGCTCATCTTTAACTGGTATCCACAAAAGATAATGCCAGGCTATGGGGGTGGCTCATTGGCAGGTTTCTTTATCAGCATCTTAGCAATTTTATCTGGCGCAAAGGTCGCGACCTCCTTAATGGTGTTAGCTGTCCCCACAGCAGACGCGGTCTACACTATTTTTCGCCGAGTCATCAACAAAAAATCTCCAATCTGGGGGGATCGCGAGCATCTGCATCATAAACTGTTAGATGTTTTTAAATGGGGTCGAAGAAAAATCGCTGTGTTTTATGCGACCGCCAGTATTATTATGGGTGGTCTCGCCTTGATATTAAACACTCAAGGAAAAATTGTAGCCCTGGTTTTATGCTTCTGCTTAGTGTTTATGATTCATTTTTGGGCTAGAATAAAAAAAACTCATATTTAATTTTTACAAAATTGTATGAAAAAAAATCAAACCTTTTTAGAGTTGTTATATCTGCTTTTTATCAGCATGCGTCCTTTGCAACTTTTAAAAAACTTGGCTTTATTTGCGCCATTGTTGTTTTCTGGTTTCTTGTTTTACAATCCAACTGACGGACCTGCCTTTTTTTATACAGTCTTTCAGGCTTTTTTAGTTTTTTCTATCACCACTTCCAGCATCTACCTAATTAATGATATTGTTGATAAAAACTCTGATCAAAAGCATCCCTATAAACAAAAAAGGCCGATTGCTGCTGGTCAGCTTCCGGTGCCTGTGGCAATCTTCACTGCCTTAACCGGTTTGTTTATTAGTGTATTTTTATCTTTATCTTTTCCTCCCTTTTTCCAACTATTAATTGTGGCTTATATCTTGTTACAGTTAACCTACTCGTTTAAACTCAAGCACCTGCCAATTTTTGATATCTTGATTATTGCAATCGGGTTTCTGATCAGAATTTATGCTGGGGCAGTTGTGGTTGATCTACACATGAGTGTTTGGTTCTTATTAACTGTTGTCTCGGCCTCTTTGTTTTTGGCTGTTGGTAAAAGACAAAGTGAAAGGACCTTGCTTAAGGAAAAAAACTTGCCAGCAACTAGAAAAACCCTTGGCTTATACAGCCAAAGACTGTTAGATATCTATACTGGCATGTTTGCTAACGCAACTTGGTTAACCTATGCTTTGTTTACTTTTCAAACCGAGCCAGCCAGAGTCCAACCAGCCATCGAGAGATTCCCAGAAATTTATGTTTTTTTACCAAGAACCTTGCAATCCCAAAAGTTATTAATGCTAACCTTGCCGTTAGTGATTTTTGGAGTTATGAGATATCTAGCTCTCATCTATGAAAAAAATAAAGGTGAAACTCCAGAAAAAGTTCTTATAAAAGATAAAACCTTGCTGGTGACTGTGGTTGTTTTTATTATCGCGGTCACTATCTTAATTTATGCCAATTAACTAAACTCCAAGAGAACAGTTTATGAAAATTACTAAAGCAGTCATCACTTGTGCCGGGTTTGGCACTAGATTTTTACCCATTTCTAAAACCATTCAAAAGGAAATGCTCCCGATTCTCAATCGACCGACCATTGATTATGTTGTGGAGGACTGTATTAGAGCTGGTATTACTGACATTATCATTGTTATGAACGCTCACAACTATCAACCGTTACACTATTATCGTGAAAACCTACGTTTAAAAAAATATTTAAAAAAAACCGGTAAGGCCGAACTCTATCAAGAAATTCAACAGATTCCTCACAAGGCTAACTTCCATTTTGTAAAACAAACTGATCAAGATCCTTATGGCACCTCAATTCCGGTTAAACTGGCAAAAAAACATGTTGAGAACGAGGAGGCTTTTCTTTATTTAACTGGGGATGATTTTGTGTATACCGAAGACAAAAACCGTTGCTTAATTGCCGAGTTAATTGATCTGTTTCAAAGATCAGAAGCGCGAGCAGCGATCACTTGCTTAAAAATTCCATTGGAAGAGATTCATCGCTACGGAGTGGCTGAAGTTAAACATGAAAATGGTTTTGACTATCTAGAAACCTTTATTGAAAAACCGGCCAAAGGTCAAACCAGGAGTAACTTAGCCAACGTTAGTAAGTATGTTCTAACTCCAGAAATTTTTGCGCTCATCGAGCGTCAGCAACCTAACCCTCAAAACAATGAGTACTACATTACTGATCTCATTTTAGAGATGTCACGCAATAGCAAAGTGGTGGTTAAAAATACAAACAGTCATTTCTTAAACTCAGGAGAGCCTTTGACTTGGTTAAAAGCTAACTTAATGGTTGCCGGACAAGATGAGGAGATGAAGGCTGAGTTAAAAAAATTTATTGCTAAGAACTGGTAGTTTAACCAAGTTACGAGTGTAACAACCTGCCAAGCCAGACTTCAGCATCTAAGGCTGCACCACAACCCATGCCCGAAGCAAAGATCGCCTGACGATAACGCAAATCTACTACATCGCCCGCAGCAAACACGCCCTCAACAGTTGTCATCGACGGGAGAGGGATCAAGCCCTGCTGGTTCAATCTTTGCTTAGCTAGTTGTACCCCATCTTGACTCACGCTTTGAGCAGTCACGACATAACCTCGCTGGTCTAGTTTTACTTGATGAGCAAAGATTTTTGTCATGGGCTTATGACCGATTGCCAAAAATAAACCATCTGCAGGATATGTTTGCGAGTTACCCTCAACCTCAATCTCAAGCTGTTCCAGCTTTTGCTCTCCAATAATCGCCTTCACTTGACTATTGAACAACACCGTAATCTGTTTATTGTTGAACACGCGCTGTTGCATGATTTTACTAGCTTTAAAACTATCACGACGGTGAACAATCGTGACTTCAGAAGTAAACTTGGCTAAAGCTAATGCATCTTCCATGGCACTATCGCCACCACCCACGACAAACACCTTTTTATCTTTAAAAAAGGTTGCATCGCACACTGCACAAACACTAATTCCACGTCCGACCAATTTTTGCTCATTAGGTAAGTTAAGCTTAAGAGAAACCGAGCCGGTACTAATAATAACAGCTTGGGCCTCGACGTTATGTGGCTGAGCCTTGATTTTTGTGGCCAATTTCTGATATTGCTCTTGATCGGCCTGGATAAAATCCTGAAGATTAACTGATTTAGGTAAGCCGGTCCAAAGCTTAAACGGGGTTGAGGAGAAATCAACCGCGCTAATGATTTCAGTTGAAATTTCCACATCAAAACGAGAGCACTGCTCAAGCATGTTTTGCATCAACTCTGTTCCTTGAATACCTTGGGTAACTCCAGGAAAATTTTCAACCACAGTGGTGTACATTAACTGACCGCCTATCTCAACTCCAGTGTAAAGACAGGGTTTTAACTGAGCTCGACCAGCATAAATACCTGCAGTATAACCAGCTGGACCTGAGCCAATAATAGCAAGCTTAATTTTTTTCATGATTAAATTTTTCTAAATATTAGTTAGCACGCTACTTAATAGCCTCATCAATCATCTCTTGATAAGTGGTGGCACCAACAAAACCTGTTTGAGTTGAGATTATCTTGATCTCATCATTCTCAACCCTGAACATAATCACGGTTGGGATACTCATTACCCCGTACTCGGCGGTGGTGTCTTGATTTTGGTCAATATTTAGCTTACAGACTAGGATCTTGCCTTGATAGTCTTCAGCTAGTTTTTCAATAATCGGGGCCGCCATTTTACAAGGACCACACCAATCAGCATAAAAATCAACCAACACTGGCTTGCCAGCTGATTTAACAGTTTCAGCAAAGTTTTCATCGGTTAATTGAATAATTTTTTCCTCAGACATAATAGTACTTTCTACAAGTTAATAATTATCTGACAAGGTTGAAAAAAACGCTCCCAAAAAACTGTTAATCAATCTTTCCTTGTTGTTTAACAACTTCTTTGAGCAACTCATCCATTTTAACTGATTTTTCTTCAGTTTCCTCCTCCAGTTCTAGTTTTGCCAGCTTCTGATTAAGTTTTTCTATCCTCGCTCGAGTTTGCAATCGCTGATATTTTTTCAAAGCCTTTGCCCACTCTTCTTCTGCATTAAAGTTTTCTACATCCTCGATAAAATCCGAGTATTCTGACCACTCCATTAAAGCAGCCTTTAAATCTTCAGCCAAGGTGCGAGCAAAGTTTTTTAGATGATAGCTTTCTTGAAAGTTAATCAAGCTGGTTAAGATTTGACGAGCTTGTGGATTAAGCAAGGTGAGTTTTTCTAACTGTTTAGCTTTTGCCTGAACCTGCTCTTGGTCACTGTTAAACAGCAAAAACAACAAAAGATCCTCAAGTTTTTTTTGACCATTATCCTCAGGTTGTTGCGAGTGCATCTCAGAACTAACTTTTCTTTGAGCGTTTTTCATTTGCCCAAAACGGTTAATGTCTGACTCTAACACTGCGGGTGACACCTGAAACTTCTCAGCTAACTTACGAATATAAAACTCTTTTTCCACTTGATGACTAACAAGGTTAAGAACCGGTGCTAACTCGTTAACGATCTGCCTTCTACCGGTCGCGCTGTTGGCGTCAAACTTGTTAAAAGCAATCTTGATCAAAAAATCATAGGCTGAGATTGATTGTCCCACTGCCTCTTTCCACAAGTTAGGTTTAACCTTGATTAGTTCATCCACATCATGTGCAGAATATTTAGTCTTATAACTTGATAGATCAATCACGCGTAAGTCTAAATCTAGATCCTTAACCATCGCAATAGCTCTTTTGGTTGCTTCAACTCCAGCCTCGTCAGCATCTAAAGATAATAGAACTTTACTCACCACACGGTTCAGTAGTTTTACCTGCTCCTCGGTGAGGGCAGAACCTTTAATCGCAACAATATTAGCCACATGAATTTGACTCGAGGAGATCACATCAAACTCACCTTCAGTAATAATAACAGTCTTTTTTTCTCTCAGATGCTGAAACAACTCGCTAAATCCATAAAGCATCCGCGATTTATGATAAAGTTGAGTCTCAGGAGTGTTGATATATTTGGGCTGTTGAGGCTTAGTTTGTTGCTGAGTGCCGGAGGTGTCCAAGATTCTTCCAGAAAAACCCACAATCTGACCTCGGTGGTTTTTTAGCGGAAAAACGATTCTGCCTCGAAAGCGATCATAATAACGACCGGTTTTATTGCGAATAACTAAACCTGTTTTTTCAATAATCTGAGGACGATACTTTTTTTTATCAACCAGAAATTTTAAAAGACCATCCCAGGAAGACAAGGCGTAACCTAACTTAAAAAGCTTGATTGAATCTTGACTAATGCCTCTTTTTTTTAAATAGGCTAAAGCAGGTTTACCCATCTTGTGTGAGGTGAGCAAATATGAATAATACTTGCTTGCCAACAGCAGAATCTCTAGCATCTGTTCTCGTTCTGTATCTTCTTGAGTTCGACTGTATTGCTTTAACTTAATGCCTGATTTTTCAGCCAAGTATTCTAAAGCTTCTAAAAAAGTCATGCCTTCATATTGTTCTAAAAACTCGATCACATCGCCACTAGCACCACAACCAAAACAGCGATAACGTTGGAGGTTTGGATTAACAAAGAAACTTGGTGATTTTTCAGAATGAAACGGGCACAGAGCCTTATAACTAGCACCGGCGCGTTTTAAATCAAGTCTTTGACCGATTTCATCAATGATATCGCTGGCATCTTTAATTTGATTAACTTGAGACATTTGATATGATATGTAAGCTAAAATTAAAAGTAAAAACCCTGCTTTGATAGGTTGCAGATCACTTAAATTTTTCCCAACTTATAAATCTTGAATTTTTACTTTTGAGATTATTATATACCAAACACAACCCTAACCTGCTATGCGGAAGAATATGCACCAGAAACAGTCCAAAACTACTAATAAACCAACTTATAGCCCTTACAACACGCCATTTAACGATTACTTTAAAAGACTTGATAAGATTGATAAAGGCAAACGTTACTCTAAAGAGTATGGCTCGATATTAATCCTAGGCTTGGTTGAGGAGTTGGGTGAGCTTGCTCGCGCCTATCTAGCCGAGCATGGTCGTAAAAAAAGCAATATTGCGGCGCAACTAGACGAAACTTATGAACAAGAATTAGGAGATATTTTACTGGCAATTATTAGGTTTGCCAGAGTTAAAAACATTAATCTGCATGAAAGAATCACTTACAGTTTAGACAAGATTGAAAACAGGAAAACCAACCCGAAAAAATAAAATAACTATCCAAGCCCAAAATATCTTATAATCTCGGCAAACTTTTTCTTAATATCAGCCTCTGCGCCTATTCCTGAGTTGTTGATCTCCCAAATCTTACCAAAGTTATCTTGCTGAATTATTTTTTTAAAAAACGATTTTTTCTGCGCAAAGGTGTACTGGCTTTTTAAACGACGCTCGATTTGGTCCTCGGTTAACTCGCGCTCAAGTAATCTACGTTTCTGGGTCTTTTTCTCGGTTTTGACCAAACAAACCATATTGTTTGATAAATAACTCATGCCTGCTTCGCCGATTAAGGCTGCGTTACAAAAGATCAAGCCCTTTTTCCCGTACAACTCGCGTCTAATTCTCACTAATAAAGGTTGGTGAAGCATCTCGTTTAACTGTTTTAATCTTTTTCGATCTTTAAACACAATCTCGCCCAAGACCTTTCGATTGATACTGCCGTCTGTATTTTTAACTTTTTTTCCAAACTCTTGAACAATCGCCTGCCTAATCAGCTGATATTTTGGTTGAGGCAGATCCTTTAAAATACTATGAGTAATCAAGTCTAGATCCAGGTGATGCGCTTTAATCTTTTTTGCTTGTGCAAGCTCCATAAACTTATTAGTGACATAAGTTTTACCCGCGCCGATCTCGCCAGTCACGGCAATGATGTACTGCCCGCTCATTCTGGCTTCGAGTGCCTGCTTAACATTGAGTGGTACATACTCATGAATTAAACCCTGTTCTTGTTGCAGTTGTTTGACATTGCTGGAGCTGATATGAGCCAATCTTGATTTGCTCATTAAAATAACAGACTCGATAGTAATTTCTTGCGACTGACAAGTCTGAAACATACTGTTTTCAAACTCAAGATCTGAAAAGTTACGTACTCCTCTCACAATCACATCTGCTCCGATTTCATATGCAAAATCAATTAACAAGCCTGCAAAAGAAACTACCTTGACATTGTGAAAATTGGCAAGCGCGGTTTTGGCCAACTGGGTTCTCTCTTCTAAACTTAAAAGATAATTTTTATTAGGATTAACCCCAATGGCTACTATCAATTGATCAAACAGTTCAGAGGCTCTTTGAATAATATCAATATGACCGAAAGTGATGGGATCTCCTGAAAATGCATAGATGGCTTTAGACATGAGGTTATTATAGCTGATTTTTTAGTTATTTTGACCTATAACCAGCTAGTTTATAAAATCAGCTCTACACAAAATCAAGTTTACATAAAACCAGCTCTAGATAAAATCAAGTTTACATAAAACCAGCTCTACTCGATTACGATTCGAGCGTCAAGCACCTTAGCACCCTTGCCTTTTGGTAGAGATAGTAAGGGATTGATGTCTAACTCTATAATTTCAGGAAAGTCTGTAATAAGTTGAGACAACCTACCGATACACTCGATCAACTTCTCCTTATCTCTAGGTTTATTGCCTCTAACTCCTTCAAACAGCTCTGAGGTTTGTAACGAGTCTATCATTTGCCTTGCCTCGTTCTGAGTCACCGGGGCAAAGGCAAAACTGACATCCCTCAGCACCTCAACATAGATACCACCTAGACCAAACATGATGGCGGTACCCAACCCCGGAGTTTTATTCACTCCTAAAATTACTTCCAACCCATCATCTGGAGCCATCTCCATCAACAAGACTCCCTCCAGTTTTGCCTCAGGTCGATTCGCTTTCACGGTTTGCATCATCTCTTCATACTTTGCAAAAACATTCTCAGCAGTCACATCAAGCATAACTCCGCCCACATCGCTTTTATGAAGTATATCTGGGGACACGATCTTCATGGCAAGTTTACCACCTAACTGTTGCGCCACGTCAAGCGCCTGACTAGCGCTACGAGCTACCTGACTATGTAAAGTAGGAAAGTTATAAGCTTTAATAATCTCTAAAGCCTCAGCTTCAGGAAACGAGGTTTTAGCTTCTTTTTTTGCTTGAGCAAAAATCTCTGCCACCCTCTCCTGATCAAGGTCTTCAAACTTGAATCCTTGTTCATTAGTTTGCTGTGTTAACTTAACAAAAGTACCAAACTTGGCTAAACTTTTTGCAGAGTTCTCAGGGAAGGTGGTGGTGGTAATATTAGCCTGGTTCATCAGAGACATGCCTGGTTTAACCGTTGCACCGCCCATAAAACTCACCGAGATTGGTTTGGTAGTAATTTTTTTAATATCGATTACAGCCTGAGCAGTTTCTTTAATCTCGGTCATTGATTGAGGCGTGAGTAAAACAATTATCGAGTCTACCTGATCATCATTGACCAGCACCTCTAAAACAAAACGGTAGCGGTCAGCCTTTGCATCACCTAAAACATCCACCGGATTTTTACTACTGGCTGCCGGTGGTAAAAACTCGGTTAGTTTTTTTTCAGTTTCTGGAGATATTTTAGCGAGTTTTAACCCGCTTGCGATCACCGCGTCGGTGGTTAATACACCTGGGCCACCAGCATTGGTAATGATAGCTGTGTTGCTAACAGCTTGAAACTCGTTGCGCGCAAAAACTTGAGCTAGATCAAACAGCTCTTGAATACTATCAGCTCTGATCACCCCAGCTTGGTCAAACATTGCCTGATATAAAGCATCACCGCCTGCTAAAGAACCGGTGTGAGAAGCAATGGCTTTTGCACCTTCTTCACTCCGTCCAGATTTTAAAACAATGATCGGTTTAGGATTGCTACTTTGGTTAAGAGAGTTCACGGTTTTAATAAACTCAGGCGCATTAGTCATCTCTTCGCTGTAAATTAAAATCACACTGGTTTTCTCATCTTGAGCAAAATATTTTATTAGCTTTAGCTCATCCATATCAGCCTTGTTACCAATACTTAAGAACTTTGAAAAACCGATGTTTAATTCTTGAGCATAATCTAAAACCGCGGTGCACAAAGCACCACTTTGGGACATAAACGCCACCTCACCTTGAGGAGGGAGAAGATAGGCAAAAGAAGCATTCATCTGAATCTCAGGATTGATGACTCCTAAACAGTTAGGACCGATCAAGATCATCTTGTTTTCTTGACAAACTTTTGTCAGTTCTTCTTCAAGTTCAATATTTCCGGCCTCTTTAAAGCCGGCAGAAATAACCACCACAGCTTTCACACTTTTCGTGGCCGCAATTTTTAGGTTTGCGGGCACGATTTGCGCCGGGATCGCGACAACAGCTAGATCAATCTCGGTATCAATATCTTTGATGTCAGGATACACCTTCAGACCATATAGCTCTGTGATCTTCGGATTAATTGGTAGAATTTTTCCTTGATAGCCTTGCGTAACTAAGTTTTTAACAACATCGTTTCCAACGGTTTTTTCTTTACTTGAAGCACCGATAATGGCAATAGATTTAGGATAAAAAAGTGGTGATAAGTCCATAAAAACCTTTATTTTAATTTGACAATTTGTAAGTTAATCAACAGCATGATTTTAGAAATTTAATCATCAAAAGTCAAAAGCTAAAAAATGGCGTAAAGTTGCTACTCTATAACCTGATTATAACAAGTAGTTGTTGAGATAGAGTTTAATTAAACTGAACAGATATAGATCAAAAAAAACGCTAAAAAGCGCATTTAAATTAAAAAATTGAGTTTTTTGTAGAATCCTGGTAAATTATACTAATGTTATTAATTTTCTTACATCATCATATTAAGAATTAATATATATGTCACAAACCATAAAAAAAGCTGTCATTACTGCCGCAGGTTTTGGGTCACGTTTCTTACCCATCACTAAAACTTTTCCCAAGGAACTGTTGCCTATTGTTGATAAGCCGATCATTCAATATCTAGTGGAAGAGTGTGCTGAGGCAGGCATTGAGGAAGTAATTATCGTTGCCTCCCCCTCAGAGGTCTCAAAGTTTGAAGATTATTTTTACGGACGCGCCACCAGTATTAGAACCTTGATGATTAGACAGAATAAACTGGATCGCTGGGATAAGGTGGAGCAGGTTTTTCAACTCCCAAAAATTACGATTGTTCCTCAGGATGAAGCCTTGCCTTATGGTAATGGCAGACCAATCTTAACGGTTAAAGACTTAGTATCTGATGGTCCGTTTGTGGTGATGTGGGGCGATGACCTGGTCTTGGGCGAGATGAGTGCTGTCAAGCAACTTGTTAAGGATTTTGAGAACAACCCTTGTGATGGCATCTTGGCAGTCCAAAAAGTCCCCTGGGAAGAGGTTGATCGTTATGGAGTGGTAAAGATCAAAGATGGTAGTCAAGACCAAATCGAGACGGTTATTGAAAAGCCAACCAGGGATAAGGCGCCATCAAATCTTGTCTCTTATGGACGCTATATCCTGACTCCACAAATTTTTGAGTATCTTAAACCTGATGCCACTGGTTTAGACGGCGAGATCTGGCTCCAAGATGCTAATGACCAAGTGGCAAAACATGGCACAGTACGCTACAAGGTGGTTAATGGTGAATGGATGACAACCGGCGACCCGATTCGTTATATGAAAGCTCATATCCAGTTTATGCTGGCGCACAAATCTTATGGAACAGAGTTAAAGGAGTATATTCAGAATCTGATATAGGTTTTATCCTTCACCCGCATAATCAAGTTTTTACTTTTGATCAAAGCAGGTTTAAA
>CAZCXA010000012.1:0-1949 GCA_964502565.1 uncultured Pseudomonadales bacterium | reverse complement strand
GTGTTTAACTTACCAGCAAGATCAGGCTTCAAACTTGAGATCACAGCTTAAAAAAATCGAGAATAAAAAATCCCCGGATAAACCGGGGATTTCTGTTTCAATAAACTTGAGTTTATTGGCGGTCATTGTAGCCACCTCGGTTACCATAAGAACGATCGGTTCTTGGAGCTTGAGGACGAGCAATGTTTACCACCAACTCTCTTTCTTCAAGGGAGGTCCCATGAAGGGCTTCGATAGCTGCCTGAGCTGCTTCCGGAGAAGAAAACTCAACAAAACCAAAGCCTTTAGAGCGACCGGTGCGACGGTCGGTAATAACTCTTGCATAAGAGATCTCACCAAACTCGCCACACAGTTCTCTGAGTCTATCTTCAGTAACGCTATAGGGCAAGTTGCCCACATAGATCTTACTGTTGTTGACGTCTTGAGAAGGTTGCATAGTGCCTTTTCTGTGTCAGCTGGCTGATCACCCAACTCTGTTTAATAATCTAGAGCTTAAGAAAAATATTTTTCTATTCTCTACTTAGACAGGATACTTAGTTGTCTAAGGCACTGTCAGCAGATCAGAAGGATAATTATAACAGAAATTGGGTTAATAGCAATTAATACTCAAGAAAAAATGAGAAGTAATGAGGTGGTAAATTTTTTAACCCAGTCAAACAGCGACCCTTGTTTATTCAAAGCATTTTATAATATCAAGGTGACAATCGACCAATTTTAAGTATATTTAAGGATATAGTTTTTCTATTAAAAAAGTTAAAATAAGAATGTGAAAAAAGTTCTGACAGTTTCTAGCATCTTTTTATTGATTTATTTGAGTTTAGATGTCATCTTTCGTCCCAACTTCACTCTAGAACAGTTTGGATTAAGCTCTGAGTTATTACTGGTATTTTTTGTTTTTTTTAGTTCTATTTTATATCTGGTCAACCGGTTTTCTATCTCTTCCAAACTGATCAAGATTAACCAAAAAGTTATTTTCCCTTTGTTTGGTGTTGTGTCGTTGCTACTTGTTGCACGCCATCATTACTCTTGGCACTTGAATATTCCTTATTATGAAAAGTTTTTAAACTTAACATTACTAACTGGATTTTTGATCTACATTAATCAATCTTTTAAAACAAAAACCCAACAATTTCTTTACGCAATCGCGCCAATTTTTTTGTCAATCACGCTTGTTGTTTATCACCTGAACTCTGATTTTTTAAGGGTTTTGATCAGAGAGGATGGAGTTTATGAGTACGGTCAAGCAATCTTGTTTTTATTATGTTTTATTGTGTCATTTCAAATCAATAAACTTTATAAAAAAAAGAACCGCAAACAAGGCTTGTTGTTTTTACTGCTTTCGCTCGGATTTCTGTTTGTAGCTTTTGAGGAGATCTCGTGGGGACAACGTCTGTTAGAGATAAACACTCCCGAGATCATGCTTGAACTAAACACTCAAGATGAGATCTCGATCCATAACTTGGTGCCCATTCAAAAAAATTTACATTTTATTTTTATCGCGGTTGGTTTTTATGGCTCTTTTTTACCTATAATCTTAAAAAAATATGCTCGACATCTACATCAAAAATTTTCTTTATTTTTTCCTGAAAAACATCTCTACTTTTACTTTTTTTCCGTCTTAGGATTTTATTTTTTGTATGATTTTTTTATCGTGTATTTTCACTACATCTTTGGTGAGGTATCTCAATTTCACATTTGGAGATGGCAGGAAGTTGCTGAGAGTTTTTTAGCTTCAGGTTTCTTCTTATATATTTTAGATACTAGGAAAAAAATACAAGCGAAAACGAAAAAATAAAGTCTTAAAAACTCTCGTTACTCAGTAAATATATTTCTCCTAACTCAGTCGCCTCAGCCAACTCCAGCTCAGCTAACACCAGATTTTTTTCTTTTTCAGGAAAATGATTGCAGAACTTCCAGCAACTCTATGGGCGACTCAACAATTTTATCTG
>CAZCXA010000011.1:16070-27218 GCA_964502565.1 uncultured Pseudomonadales bacterium | reverse complement strand
CGTCCTCACCATCGCCGACCGGAGTTTCGAGCGAGGTGGTGTTCTGCGCAATCTTTAAAATCTCGCGGACCTTTTCTGGCTCCATGTCCATGTTCTCACCAATCTCAACAGGAGTAGGCTCACGCCCCAGCTCCTGCATCAGCTTACGTGAGGCACGCATCAGCTTGTTGATCGTCTCAACCATATGCACAGGAATACGAATCGTACGGGCCTGGTCAGCAATCGAGCGGGTGATGGCTTGCCTGATCCACCAGGTGGCATAAGTGGAAAACTTAAAACCTTTGGTCCAGTCATACTTTTCAACTGCTCGAATCAAACCTTTGTTACCTTCCTGAATTAAATCGAGAAAAGTCAAACCACGACCGATGTATTTCTTGGCAATCGAGACCACCAACCGTAGGTTAGCGTCTGCCAACTTCTTTTTAGCCTCCAGATCACCAGCCTCAACTAGTTGCGCTAGACGAATCTCTTCCTCACGGGTTAAGAGCGGAATGCGACCGATCTCCTTAAGATACATACGCACTGGATCAGACAGACCTTTTTTGTTAAGGTTGGTTAAATCCTCCAGCTCCTCTACCAACTCAGAATCAGGATCATCTCGATCCTCTAAACTCATGAAGACATCAATCTCTTTATCAAGAACAGTATTGAAAAACTCGTCTAAAGCCTCGATATGTTTTTCTGGACGAGTAAAAACAGCTAAAACCTCATCTTGAGTAACAAAACCTTTTTCCTCAGCTGTTTTGATTAAGGCTTTGACTTTAGTTTGCAAACGGTCAGAAAGTTGTGAGATTTTGGTCATTTTAATCCTGATATTGTATTACAAAGCAAGGGGAAACTCAAACGCGGTTAAGGCAAGGGGGGCAGTGGTTTGGGTGGCAAGAAAAATTTCAGTCATTTGTCGGTTTGTTTAAATAAACTGTTTTTTACTTATGAAACAAATAAAAAAATGACAAAAATTCAGAAAATCATGGTCAAAAATATAAAGATTGCTTATTTTCAACAAAAAAAAGAGGATTATATCTCATTAACCGATATCGCAAAGCAAAAAAATCAAGAAGAGCCAAAAGATATCATAAAAAACTGGACTAGAAACCGAAGCACGATTGAGTTCTTGGGTTTGTGGGAAAAAATCAACAACCCAAATTTTAAAGGGGTCGAATTCGACCCCTTTTTGTCAGAGGCTGGCAGTAACTCTTTTTGGGGTGACAGCTCGACAGTGGCGTTTTTTAAATCAGGATAAAAAAGGAAATTTGCGGGATTATGTCACTACACAACAACTTGTTTGTTTAGCAAATCTAGAAGCAATTAATGCGTTATTAATTGCTGAACAAGCTTCTCAAAAAGAAAGATTGCTCAAGCTTAATCAAGTTGCTATTAAACAGATGAAGAGCTTATTAGGATTAAAAAAACTGAAAAGGTTACCTCACCATCTCCCAACCCATCGTCGGAGTTAAGATCTCTGGTTTGGCTTTTCCGCACACCACCATGTACTCAAACATGGCTGAGTTTTTGCCATCTGCCGTGGTCACGGTCCAGCCGTCCTTGTTAAACCGCACTTGGTCACTGCCTGCCAACACCTGCGCCTCAACACACAACACCATACCTGGCTTTAACCTCTCACCATAACCTGGTCTACCATAAGCTGGCAGTTCTGGCCCTTCATGCATCTGCTGACCAATGCCATGCCCGATAAACTCCTTGGCTACATTAAAGCCTGCCTGTTCCACAATCGCTTGAATAGCAAAACCGATATCCCCGGTGGTGCTCCCCACCTTTGCCAACTTGACCCCAGCCAAGACCGCCTCTCGAGCAACCTTGATCAACCGCTCGTCTTCTGCCTTAAGCGGAGCTAAACCCAAGGTAAAACAGTGATCGGTTTGTAAACCATCCTTGATCAAACCAAAATCAACACTGATCACATCGCCTGGCTGAAACCGCGTCTTGTTAGGAATGCCATGCACCACTGTGTTGTTCACAGACACACAGGTTGCATGCTGATAAGCATTATTAACCGGCCCCACACCTTTAAAACTTGGTCGTGCCTGATGCTCTTGGCACAGCCTCTCTGCCAGCTCGTCTATCTGTAAAGGCGTAACACCTGGCTTGATCGCTTGATGCAGTTGATACAGAATTTTGCAAGAAAGCTGAGCCACTGCTTGATATTCTTGAAGTTGACGCTTGTTTTTGATAATCATAATAAACAGCTAGTTATAAAATTATTATACACAGAACCTTCCCTGCTTATAAATTACTTTCTTGGTCCCATCAGGCAAAATCGCGGTTACGGTTCGATCGCTGGTGCTAATAAAATCGGTATGCTCTGCGGAATCATTAAAGCCGAGCTCCTCCCACTCCTGTTTTTTAATCTCACTAATATCTTGCGTGTCGTTGGCATAACATTCTTTATAGGCTGAGCCAATCGCGATGTGAGTGTTGCCAAACTCGCCACCCATATTTTCGTCAAACAAGATCTCGGCCATCGGGTGAGTGATACGCGACATACGACTGTCGGTTAAGGAAAACTCACCCAGCTTGTTTGCATTAGGACTGGCAATCATCGCCTGTAAAATCTCGTTGCCCTGTTGTGCCTCAGCTTGCGTCACTAAACCCTGGCGAAACTCAAACAACACATCACTGATAACATTGCCATAACGATAAACCGGTTGGTTAATCTTGATCCAGCCCTCGGTTCCACGCCAATCAGGACTGGTGAAAATCTCAAACGAGGGAATGTTGCGTCCTCCACCACCCTGCCATTGACGATTTTTGCCTATGGAGAGGGTAAGCTCAAGATCATCACCCTCAATAATAATCTTACTGATCTCCAAGGCATTTAACTTGTGTTTGATCTCGGTTTGTAAGCGTGTCACCTCTTGCCAGCGTGCGATCGGGTCATCTTCATCTAAAAAACACGCCTGAATAATCTGGTGCCAATACTCTTGAAGCGACAACCCCACCAGCTCGGCCTTGGCGGGCACGCCCCACAGCGCAAGGGTCCAGGTGAAATTACCTTGGTTTTCTTTAGCTGTCAACCAGTCGCGATAAGGTTTTTTTGAGTCACGCGCCTGAATAATCTTTTGCGGGTGAATCGTTTTGAGCTCCTCAGGAAAAGGGTCTGCCAGAATCTGAACCTGATGATTAAGTAGTTTCGCTTTACTCTGTAAATATTTTTTTGGAAAAAATCTCAGCTGATGATCCTGTGCCAAACTGTAATAATCTTGATCAAACCCGGTGGGCAAGATGCGGGTGAGCGGATGACCGCCAGAGCGCAAAACCTCGTTTTGCAAAGCCAGAGCCATCGGCTTGGCCACATCAGGCACACTGATCTCGACCACCTCATCTTTTTGCAGACCTTTGCCAGAATTTAGGGCAAAATTAATTAGTACTTGAGCATACTTTTGAATGATTTCTGCTGACGGTTGATAATGATTGTTTGGCATTTAATTAATGATTTTTAATTCTTGATAGCGGATTTGTTAATTCTTGATAGCGGATTTGTTAATTTTTCACAAATGATTTTTAATTCTTGACAGCGGATTTAGCACCTCACATTTAATAAAAAAGTTTCTTTAATTTTTGATAAACCCTGACTGTCCAAGATTGAACAATGACTTTTCAGATTTAATATTTATAATGTAAGCATGCCGTATTATAACCCGACACCTAATTTACAACTCAGTGAACATTTTTTTAAAACTTCATTGCCTGGCTTATGGTACTTTCAAGCCCCCAAGTTCAATGATGAGCGTGGTTTTTTCAGCGAAGTGGTAATCTTGCCTGAACTGGAAAAGGTCATTGGCCAACCCTTTACAATTAAACAACTAAACTTTGCCCGTTCTCATAAAAATGTGGTGCGTGGGTTACATGCTGAGGGTTGGAATAAGCTTGTGTTTGTGACCAAGGGCTTAGCCTTTAGCGCCATTGCTGATATTCGGCCTCAATCTCCTACCTACCTCCAAACTGAGTACTTTCAGTTAAGCTATAATCAAGAGTCTCACCAAGGCAATGGTCTGCTTATCTCTCAAGGTTTGGCTAACTCCTATGCAGTGCTCCAAGGACCACTTAATTACTTATATTTGGTGGATCGCCTCTACAGCGAACGCGAGAAAAAAGACGAGAACGGCATCTCAATCTTTGACCCCCAGTTAAAAATCAAGTGGCCAATTAAGAAAGAAGAGATGATCTTATCAGATAGAGATCTGCAAGCGCCTAGTTTATCTGAGAAATAATTGACCTGACAAACAACTACCTTACTCGCGCCAGTTCAGTAAAATCCTCCAATAAAAATGAGTTAATCTTGGTGAAAATCCTTGTTCTTGCGCATATGCTCCTCGATTAACCGACGCAAAAAAACAGAGCGAGGGATTTGGCGGTTCTTGGCAATCCAGTCTAGGTAAGATTGTAAACGCGGAGAGATGAAAAAGTTAAACCGGGTATCCTGAACTTCCGAGGCTATTTCAAGAGCCTCGGCTAACTGGTTCTCAAAATCATCAATATCATACTCCAGGAGTTGAAACCTTTCAGACTTGATTCCTCTAAAGATTAGAGGTTTTTTCTCCTTAACACACATCGCGATCACGGGTTTGTTCTTTGAAAGCGCCAGTGTGATCTCATGCCCCACCGAGGTTGAGGAGTGAGAAACCTCGGCCACCACCACATCAGCCTGATTAAGCCAATGATTTAACTTGCGATAAAACTCAACCTCTCTTTCCAAAGTTATTTGATCCACATCCCCAGTTTTGGTAACAAGAATATGATCACTCAACATCTCAACATTCATCTTTTCAAGAGTAGAAAAAATTGCTTTATAGTTACTCTCGTACTCGTCTTTTCCTGAAATAGAGGCTGTAAAGTATGCTTTCATTTTTTTTAAATTAATAATGATTTAATGATGTTGATAATACTTAAAGTAATTTTCTTTATGAGGAAACTTATGCCACAAATCTCTAACATCCTCCTCTAAAGCATTGCCCAGTCTTAAGTAATGATCATCTTGAGAAAGATCATAAGCATAAAGAGTGCCCATGGGATCTATCAAGAGACACTGACCCTCTAGTCTCCAGTCAACCAAGGTCACTTCTAGATTCCAGTTCATTTTTTTTACCAGTTTATTAATTTTTTCAATCTGCTCATTAAGTTCAGACACATGAACAAACTCCTCAGCAAATAAATCTTGGGCTCGACCAGCTGACATGAGGGTAAAAATGATCAATTTTTCCACACCAAGCTTTCCCAGCTCCTTTGCCAACTCAATCAACTCGGTTTGATTGCTTCTCATTGAGGAAAAAACCACACCTACCGAGAGGCCCTCGCTCTGCGCAAGTTTGATCTTCTCGATAATTGTTCTGTAAGCACCCTTTTTTTGAAAAATATAATCATTAGTTAGCTCTAATCCGTGCAGACTAAACCTAATATTATTAATGTAAGGCTTGATTTTTTGAATCAGTTCTCGGTTAAGCTTTAAGCCATTTGTAGACAGTGTGTTCACCATACCAACCTCTTTTGATGCTTTTAAGATTTCAGGCAAATCAGATCTTAACAAAGGCTCGCCTCCAGTAAAACTCACTCTAACACACCCCTCATCATGCAACTTCTGGATCAACTTGATCATACTGTTGGTAGATAACTCAGCTGAGGTTTGACTGGCAGCGCAGTGAATACAGCCAGCATCACATCTTTTAGTGAGTTGCAAACCCACAGAGATGACGCCCAAGCTTTCTTTATCGTCAATCTCGATCACGTAAGAGTCTTTTTTAGAGTTGTAATAAAGTCCTTTACGGAGCAGAATTAACCCGCTTTTACTACTCGGCTGAGAGGCTGTGTGTTGATGACTTTTCATAAGGCTTTTCTGAAGTATCTATTATATAATAGATTCACGAAATTTTAACCTTGAAATCAAAATTATCATGACCCATTACAAAATCTTGGCCAGTTGCAGTGTTGTTCTTGAAAACCAGTTATTTGTTGACTCGATCGCTTCCACTAATCAAGTTGCTTTGTCAAACAAAAAGGTTGAGGAAACCGTGGCTGGAAAAGTACTGACCGGAAGCCGTTTTTTAACAGGAAATCATGAAGTATTTTTACTATCCTGCGTTGGTCAAGACAGCCATGGTAAACAAGCGATAGCTTGGCTTCAAAAAAACAATATCAAGACTGAGTTGATGCAAGTGACGGCAAAAGATGCCACCGGTCAAGTAATTGTGCTGACCAACACCAGTGGTCAATCCGCCACTACTGTTTATCTCGGAGCAGGTAAACATATCAAGCCGATCTTAAATCTAGAAAAATATGATGCTTTTTATCTTGACACAAGCATCCCGTTATCAACTCTTAATAACTTGCTTGAAAATAAGCCTAAAGAGAGTATTAGTGTTATTGACTTTCCCAACCAACATCGACAGTTTGATAAAACCATGCTCAAGCATGTAAATTTTGCTATTCCTAACCGATATGAAGCCGAGTTATTAACTGACATGAAGATTACAACTGTTGAAGACGCCTTTATCGCCGGAGAAAAACTGCTCAGTTTTGCGCCACAACATGTCATTATTACCCTAGATAAAGATGGGTGCATTATTCTTAACCAAAATATTAAGCAACATCTGTCTGCAGAAGAGAGTAAGATGGTTGATGCCACTGGCGCTGGTGATATCTTTAGAGGCTGTTTCTTAAACCATTATCTGGAAACAAGAGATGTGATACAAAGTTTAAAGTTTGCTAACAAAGTGGCAAGTTTTTCAATCGCGATTAAGGGCTTAAATCAATCGGTTATGCAGAGTTTACAGAAATTTTTTTAATAAGGTATTTGCTTTAAAAACTCTAACCCCCTTATCTCCTGCATCACCTCTCTAATTAACTTCTTGAGATCATCCACCTCCTCCTGGGTTATCTTAAATGCTCGTGGCATCAGCCGGTTGTCATCAGTTTTGTATGGCTCGATAAACTCGAACACTCCTTCCTCAACCTTAGCATTAAAGGTTTGGTCCAGCTGAGTAAGAAGTTTATAGAAAATCAGCTGTCGCTTGTAGGGACCACGGATCGATTCAGGCAAAGCCTGCTCCCGTTCTGACAGTCCCACCTCCTTAGTTAGACCTTTAATATAGCCTTCAGTCCTGGGTTTACCGGTTTTGTAATCGATCACTCGCACCAGTTTCTTAGACTGATCAAGCCAATCAATGCGGTCGATTTTTCCGGTTAGATAAATATCGCGGTCTAAGATTGCTCGATGTATTCCATAGCCAACACTCCGTTCTAGCTCAACTACTGGGGGCAACTGATCTTGGGTTTGTTCAAAGTAGTTGCTTAAAATCTTGCGCCCATATCTTAAACGAGTAGCAAAGTCAGACTCGGTCATAACCTCTTTTTGCAAAGCCTTTTCAAACTCCTGCAGTAAAAACTGCAGAGAAGGCCGCGCGCCATCTTCAAGCACAACCCGATAAAACCGCTCCAAAGCCTGGTGCACAGCCGTACCAAACGCCATAGGCAAAGGCTTGGCGCGCGGTAATCTTAATAGGTTATTCTCCACAAACTCAGCTGGATCACGCAGGTATGAGTTCAAGGAGGTCACTGATAGATGAAAATCCTTTACCAACTCTGCAAAAAACTGTTGCTCATCCTTGGTTGGCACCTTCTCGGTTACTGGCTCAAGCAAACGCTGTAAAAACTCATCTTTTTTCACAAGCAAATCTGTGTCAGCAACTTGCTTTGGTTCACTTAACTCGGTTAAAAACAAGCTACTGACTTTTTCATCGGTTCGGTTGTTTTGCACAATCGTTTCAGGATAACTGATCGTCACTGCCTGGCTAGCACGAGTTAAGGCAACATAAAAACTGCGTCGCTCGTCCTCGTTAGCTTCTTCTTTTGATATGTTAGAGTTTTGCGAGATCTTCTCTGGTAGAGGCAACTGATTTTTGATGCGACGGTTGCCCCATTTACCATCCACACAATGAATGATAAACACATATTGCCATTCCTGACCCTTAGCCTTATGCACCGTGCTCAGCTGAACCGCACCTTGTTTAATATTCAAGTCCTCCATCAAGATCCTTAGTTTATGCTCCTCCATCACCTGAATGGTCTGTAAAAAATCAACCAGTTTAAACTGATGATTGTCAGCCACCAAGTTCTTAACTTGATTGTAAAGCGAGTTAAGCTGGTTAAGCAGTTCCACCTGATTGCTATGAGCTCTTACCCAGTCAAACACACCTGATTCTTTTAACACTTGTTCAAACCATTGAGTAAAGGTTGCTGAAAAATCCAAGTTGCTATAGCTATACAGTTGCTCTGAAAAAATTTTCATCTGCTCAAACTCTGAAGCTGAGACAACAGCAGTCAACTGTTTTTTCTCGATTAACTGATAACCCTGATCCAGCAACTCTAACAAAGACAGTTTTAACTTGCCAGCCACTCGTCCCAGCTTCATCACTGACAAAGCGTCCAGCTTAAACCAGGGATAGTGCATGATTTGATAAACCAGCTCATCCTCTTTAGAGTCGCGTAAAGCTACCAAGACCTTGAAGAAATTAAACAGCTGATTGATAAACTCTGACTTAAGAATATCCTCACCTCCGTTAATCTCGTAGCGAATACCCCATTTGGTTAAAGCCTGAGCCATCTCGACCGAGTCTGAGTTATTTAGATATAAAACCGCGATCTCATCTGGGTTCACACCCTTATTAATTAACTGTTCTACTTGACGTGCCACAAACACGGTTTCCAAGGTTTGAACTGGGGCAGTAAAAAGTTGTACTTGATTAGTTTTATTTTTTAAAGCTTGCTTCTTTGCGCTGACTAAAGGTTGATTCAGCAAACCAAGTAACTTCTGTTTCGTTTGAAGCAGTTGGCTAGTTTTGTTTTTGCTTGCAGTCTTGGTTTTCCCAGCCTCAAGCTCTTGCAAGATCTTGGTTTGACTAAGATGGTTGTTTAAGATTACCTGATGAGCAGTATCATAAATTTTTGCTGGACAACGGTAACCCTTATTCAGATAGATCACCTGAGCTGTTGGATAGCGATCTACAAAACCCAACATGTTTTCTATTGACGCGCCCTGAAAACGAAAGATAGCCTGATTGGGATCGCCCACCACAAAGACATTTGCCTGATCTCCCCAATAAGAAGCCAATAAATCAACCACTTTATTTTGCGCAAGGTTGGTGTCCTGATACTCGTCCACTAAAAAATATAAAAATTGTTCCTGATACTCTCTGAGCAACAACTCATGCGTTTGAAAAGCCTCAACTACCAGCATAATCATATCGTCAAAGTCATAACGCTGGCGCTGTTTTAACTGTTGTTGATAAAGCTGGTACAACTTAAGCAGTTCCTGCTGTTTAGTTAAGTTTCTTTCTTGTTTGCGAAGCTTGGCTTTAGTCAACTCGTCCTTAACCTGAATTAACTCTTGCTGTTCCTGTTGTAAAATCTGTGCAAACTGCTGAGGACTGATGCTCTCGCGCTTCAGATCAGAAATACGCTCAACAACATCACGCAGATAGAGATAAGGAGCATTAACCGGTTTAATAACCTCCAGTTGAGTCTGGTCAATCAACTGCTGAAGCAAATCATACCGCTCAAGCTCACTTAAAGGTTCGCTGTCACGATCGATTGTAAAATATTCCGGATAACTGCGAATCACCTCGGTGCAAAAGGCGTGAAAAGTGCTGATGTTGACATAATAAGCTGGCTTGCCAATCAGTTTTGCCAACCGTTCACGCATGGTTTTGGTTGCGCTATCAGTATAGGTTAAAGCTAAAATCGAGGAGGGGTTGGTGTCGGTCTTAAGCAGAATATTGGCAATACGGGTGGTTAACACCTGGGTTTTGCCTGTACCTGGACCAGCCATGACCATGACTGGGTTGTCAATAGTATCAACCGCTTGTTTTTGCGCAGGATTAAGTTGGTTGTAGGCAGTGGTGAAGGCGGAACTGGTTTTTGTTTGCATGTGAATAATATAAGTATAACGGATTTTTTTTAAAGCTAGATTAGGTTACACTGTCTCAATATCTCCTCTACTTCCTGACTAGAGTTAGTCCTAACCAACCTCATCCTGATCTCCTTTGCTTGTGGTAGGCCCTTAATATACCACGCGAGATGTTTCCTCATCGGGAAAAAGCCAGACTTTTTTTTGTTAACAAGCGATTTTTCATACAGTCGTGCATGCTCTAGCGCCACCTCAGCCAATCTTTTGGCTTTTGCTGACGCTGACAAGTTGTTAATACTGTTATCTTGTTGAAAAACAAACGGGTTGCCTTGAGCCGCCCTGCCAATTAATGTTCCTGCCAGTTTATATTTTTTTGCTAACTCGACGCCATGCTGATAACTTTGCAGATCACCGTTGCCGATAATCTTGACTGAACTACGCAACTTTTTAGCCAGCTGTGCAACCTGGCCAATCAACTCCCAATCAGCTTGTCCAGTATAACCCTGCTTTAAGGTCCTGCCATGGACTGTTAATGCAGTAATATTAGTTGTAAGTAAAGTTTTTATCCAAGTATCAACCTCAGGCTTATCTCTACCCAGCCGAGTTTTTACGCTTACTGGAATCGCATCATGTTGGCTATTCTTGTTTAACCGGTTTAAGCCTGACTCCAACCTTTGTTGCTCAACCAGTTTGCAAAATTTATCAGAAAAATCTGGACACTCTCTGCAGTCTGCACCATCAGCCCAATCCTGAACACCTTGCTGAACCGCCTTGATTATTTTAACTGCTAAATCAGGATTTTTTATCAGCCCTGCACCACCTCCACCGCCAGCAACAGTTTTAGATGGACAACCCATATTAATATCTACTCCGTCAAAACCCAACTGCGCCGCCAAGATGGTTGACTGTTGAAAAAACTTTGGAGTTTTACCATACAACTGCGCCACGATCGGGCGCTGAGCTTGGTCATAACGCAAAGGCTCAAGCAAGCGAGACACATTGTGGCACAAGCCCTCCACATTAATAAACTCGGTAAAGATCACATCTGGTCGCGCATAACGGGCCACAATCTGGCGCAACGGCTGATCAGTAATGCCATCCATTGGCGCTAAACCAACAAACGGTTGGGGTAAATCATGCCAAAAATTTTTCATAACTTACCATATTGTATCGCACCAACCTAGCGTTTGAGCTATATGTACAAATGCACTGCAACCAATTAGGCTTCT
>CAZCXA010000011.1:10406-15970 GCA_964502565.1 uncultured Pseudomonadales bacterium | reverse complement strand
AGAAAACTCCTTTAGTAACTGAAGCACTAGTTGAGCATAACGCTCTAGAAGCACGTGTTGGGTTGTCGTTTGTGCCCAGTGTGTAAGCTGTTTCAGACGGAGATATAAATAGGGTTGTAGTTGTTGCGCTTGTAATAATGTCTCCAAACTTAAACTCAACTGATCAAAGTTATAGCTCGCATCTGTTTGCAGAGTAGTTGCTGAGAGATCGGTTTTGTTGAAATGTAAGGCAAGAGTTTCTTCGGTTTGATTATTAAGGGAAGCAAGACTAGAAGCAACAAGACGATCAAACATCTTGACCTCACCTCGCTCATCATAAGCAAAGATTTGCCATGGAAGTAGTGGGTTGTTGGCATTCTTGTTAGTCGTAATTTTTAAATTAAACTCCCCGCTGTTAGGCTTGGCTAAGTACTGAATAATTGGCGTTGAGGTATTTGCAAAACAGTTTTGCATAGCCTGATCCCCATACTTAACTAAACAAGCCTCGTGATCATAAAACTGATCAGCCAGTGTCTCTTGAGCATAAGAAACTTGGTCAATAGGTTGATGCTCGTTATCTAAAACCTCAAGCTGTAACTCCGGAGGATAAACCAGCATTAAATAACTCAAGTCTGTTTGCGTGGGCTGATAGTCAATCACCGAGACCAAAGATTGATTATGCTGACTGAGATGTGTGTAGTTATAAGCTGGATCACTGATGATTAAATCGGTTTGACCCTGATCATCAACCGCACCATAACCATGTGCCACCAAAAAATGGCCTGGTATCTGCAAGATTGCAGGTCTGAGATCATCAATCATCTCTTTAACCACCTCAATCAAAGGCGTATAACTGCGATGAAACTCCAGGGTTGGTAACTTTTGACCGGGTAAGGTGTGTGCCTCCCGAATTAAGCGGGACAGTCGCGAGCCAGCCAACCAGTTCACCCCACCCTCTCCAATATAACCGTCGGCCTGTTGCTTTAACCACCTGTTTAAGGTTGCAGGATTAAGCACCTCGCCATCTGGTAGTTTATCCAGATTATAATAGTTCATCACCATGGCCAAAGACGTCAAGGCACACCCCCAGTGATAAATAGTTGTCCTTTCAGGTGGTTGATTATAAGGAGGTAGAAAAGTTTGCCAATCTCCCCAACGGGACCAACTTAAGGCATGGTCATACTCGTTATCACGCCAAGCTGAGTGATACTGCTTAAAATGCGACACACTCAAGACAGTATCATCAGAGGGCTCAACTGCATAAACCCGCACCTTGTCAAACCTCACCAGGGTGGGAAAAGCACCCCCGGTGGTTGCTTTTAAAACAATCTTGCCTGCATTATCCTCATAAGTATGATCTTGACGCTCAACAAGCAACTCTCCATCCAGCCACACCTTGATTAAACCTTGATTAAACTCGATCGCTACTTGATAAATCTTATCCTGGTGTAGACTGATCCAACCAGAACTATAAAACACGGTACTGTTATCTTTTAGACGCAACAGATGATACTTGCCCTGATAAAAATGAAGCTCATACCAGTCGCGCGAGCCTTGATAACCCCAAGCCCAGTTGCGATCTGCCGAGGTTAGAACTTGGAACTCAAACTCAAATCGATAGTTACGCCAGTCAGGATCCCAAAACTCATCCTTGGGTACCAACTCGCTGATAAGGTTGGGGTTGGGAAGATGAGCCTCTAGCCAACCGTCTGGAGTCACCTGCCAGTATAACCACTTACCACGAGCCAGATCCCAATTGGATAAGCCATGCTCAAAATCGTCAGCATATAAAAGAGGTAGAGAGGGAGATTGAGTTGATGCCCACAACGCAGGTGGAGCAAACAAGTCTCTTAGCTTTCGCGGACAGGTAAATAATTCTTGGAAATCAGTTGTCAAACCATGCCACGGATAGATCAATAAAATAAATAACTGTAAAACAGTTATGATCAGCTGAAAAACAAGATGGCAGAAGTTCATACTCACCAGTTAAACAGACAAAACTGACAGGAAACTGAAAAAGGAAACGGAGTTTTGAACTATTTTATTTACTTTTTGGCCAATAGCTCATTTTACTTACCACAGCAATCCAAACCACTAAAAACAACAAACTAAATAATGAAACCAATTCTGGCAGATAAAATATAACGAGTTGGCCACTATCTTTAACTTGCCATAAGTTAGCCCAGTTATTTAACCTAAAGTGGGGTAAAAAATTAAACTCACCAACTTTAATAGCCAACCACAAATCATCATGAGACTGATCCAAGCCTAAGTAACAAGCCTCAGATAAACATTCGTAATCAAGTAGATAAACTGACTCCAGCAAACGATGATAGGAACTGATCTCAACCTCATTATTAATCTGTTCTAAGGTGTTACCTGTTTCTAACCTTAATTGAGCTAATTGATTTAATGCAAACGGTGCCACTTGAATCTGATCCAACTGGTTAAGGCTGGATTTACCAAAAGATCTTGTTTCCCAATTTAAAAAGAACCTAGTTTTTGGATTAGAGGAAACTTGATTTAAGGTGATAAAAATATCATAGAGCTCATTAGGAAAAGTATAATCTTCAGGCATCATGGTTTCGTCATCATAGTGCACAAAAAACTTGATACTTCTACCTTGATGATTATTACCCTTAATATTTACTAGATAAGAATAAGCTGGGGAGATAAGATCCTCAACAAAATTATAACCATTACAAGCAACAGCATAATTATCAGCTTGATACAACACTGAGTTATCCAAAATAGTTTCAGTAATCTCGCCTCTAACTGGATCACTACAGTTTACTGAAGGATTCTGTTGTAAATTTAGAGAGACGGTAGGAAAAATTGATCTTATCTGTAAACTTTCAAGATTATTTATATTCCAAGCAGTATCTTGTTTAAACAACTGCCAATCAGGAGCTTGCACTAACTGTTCCTTAATCTCTAGTTGAGACTGAGGTACTTTACCTGACTCTGAAAATAACAAAGCCTCTGGTTTGACAGCATAAGCTACTGTTAAGGGCTGGTCTATCTCAACCGCAATAACAGGATAAACAGTTTTATCTAGTTGCAACACAATCCCTTGTTCATTAAAAAACACGATTATTTCTTGACGAGAGTCTTTTGCCTCAAACTGAACATCATTTAATTTAGGTAGTTCAAAAACTTCATTATTAACAATGATCTGTTGAGTCGGAAACTTCACCGTTACCAACTGTTCATGATAACTAATTTCAGCCGGAGTAAGATAAGTAGTCTCTTTTAATCCCGGTAAAGTCATGACATAATTACCAGCTTCGATTTCTTGAGTGATAGTTACTTGATCTGCCTCAAACTTAATATTATTTAACTCAGTCTGGGTGAGATCAGTAAAAGGATAAATAACATAAGCCTGGCTAGGATCTACTAAAATATAGTCAGCTTCATGTTGATAAACATAATCTCTTCTAACTCGATCAGTGTTAGCCGAGACCAACTTAATCCTGCTAGGGGTTAAAATTACTTCCTCACTCTTGGGTGATTTTCTTTCATAAAGAGTTAAAAACTCTTTTTCCCATACTTTAATTAAACCAGCCTGCTCAATCATCTGACGATCGGCCTGATAATTAATTTCTCTAAAAGGATCAATCTTGGTCTCATCTATTAACACTAAGTCAACATTATACTTCTCAAAAATCTTGATTAAATGCTCTACATTTCTGGAATCAAGCGCATACTTAAGCTCGTGATAAAAGAAGTCGTTACTCTCAACCCAACGATCAAAATCTCTTTCCAACACCGGTTGAGGTATGCCAAAGAAGTTAAAACCCATACCCTGGTAACCATTGCCAGGTTCAATAAAACCCCAATCATGATAAACCCAAGCGGCGTGAGAAAACTGAGGCATAGGCAAAAGTCTCAAGTTGGCACTGCGAGTTTGCAAATAATCATACATCTCAGCATACTGCTGAGGATACTTAACCTGCAGTTTTTCACTGATAAAATGACCCTGAAATGAAGGCAAGCCTATATAAATTACTGTAAAAAACAACAGATATAAAATCACCGGTATTAAGTAAGTTTTTATTTGAGCAGATTTAATTTTAGTTAGCAAAAAGTTAATCATGGACTCAATTGCCTGAATAAATAAAACCACAACCACAAATGAATACAGAATAGAAAGTTTAGTAAATGGATTGCGGAAAGCCTCCATAAAAGTACGATTCTCAAATAACCTGTCTATAATAACTTTGGTCGGGAAGAGATCGATCCAGATTAAGCAGATAGAGGCTAGATAAAAAATAAAAATTGCCCATCTTTTTGACCCCTGCTCTTTATCAAAGATTACCAACCCAGCTCCAAGAAAAGTAATTAAGCCAGTAAAATAAATCATCCCCTGAGTGATAGGATTTGATAAATGAGATTGCCATTCACTAAAGATAAACTCAAACTGTTGACTGGCAAACGAGTAATCTTTCCAGTTATACAAGTAGTGAACACCGCTAGATAAACTAAACAGATTAGCTGCCTCTTTGATACTCCACACTGATTCAGGGGCAAACATGGTGTTGGTACGACTTTCTTGAACATAATGAGCATTGTTAAAGCTGTAATACAGATTAGGTAGCATCCAGTAAGCATTAAGAAAAAAAGTTAGCAAGCCGATAATAAAACTAAACTTAAAAGCCTTAACCAACTCTTTTGGCTGATGATTAAGTTTAACAAAGAAGGCATATAGCAAAGAAAACAGTACAGCTAAGTAATAAACTGTGGGCGTATGACCGCTGGAAGCAATCAAGAGTTGCAAGCCGGTAAAAATCAGCAAGTTTTTTGGAGTAATCTTTTTTGCCAATTGATGAACTAAGATTAATAAAAAAGGGAAAAAGGCAAACTGAGTCATAAACATCTCAAAACCAATGTAATACTGTTGCAAAGTTAAAAGATGAAGTAAATAAAACACACTACCCAAACTGGCCAACCAGTTTTTGATGTTTTTGATAGCGCTTGATTTGGAGTTAAGCCAGATCTGAGAAAGATAAAGATACATACCCAAACCACCAATCCAGTACATTAAAAAAATATAGGAATATCTCACTAAATTGTCAGGTAAAAGCAACTTAAGTAAAAAGATTATTGGCAGGCGCGGAATTTCAGACAAGTGAGCCTGAGCAGGTGGAGCACCTAAACCCTGATACTCTAGCCAAGATCCAAAAAACACTTGACGGACATATCTGGGAAAGTTAAGCTCTGCCATGATATTATCCCAGCCAGAGTAATGTAGATTAGGATTAATATTTTGCACAGTAATGATTAAAGCCACCAAGAAAACCACTATTAAGGGTAAGTGGTTAAACAACTGTTGCGCGATCGTGGTTATTTTGAACAGTTTCAGTTTCATTACTATATTTAGACTTAGATTTGGATTTAAAATGATTTTTTTAATTGATTTTCAACGCCTGATAATTAATTTTTTAACGCAAGTTGATTGATCTTGAGCACCTGTTGATTGATTTTTAACGCCTGATGATTAATTTTTTAACGCAAGTTGATTGATCTTCAACACCTGTTGATTGATTTTTAACGCCTGATGATTAATTTTTTAACGCAAGTTGATT
>CAZCXA010000011.1:0-10306 GCA_964502565.1 uncultured Pseudomonadales bacterium | reverse complement strand
CACCTGTTGATTGATTTTTAACGCCTGATGATTAATTTTTTAACGCAAGTTGATTGATCTTCAACACCTGATAAAAATGATAAAAATAACAGTTAAATTCTTTAGTAAGAATAAGAAAGATAATCAGTAATAACAATGCTAGCCAATATAAACAATGCAAGACAATATAAAAAACCCTTTTGACCACTTCTGTTTTTGCTGACGATAACTTGATTAAAGGCAGTAAAAATTGACAGAGCCAAAAATGAGCAAAAGGGTTGAGCCGACCCCCTTTCAGGGGTCGGCTCGAAGGCATACAGATTAGGGAGCGGCCTCAACGTTAGTCCAGAGAAACTTCCAACCATCCACCTTGGTAAAGCGAAGGATGGTCAAAGCCCCATCATTGATGTCATAGATGGCTTGCATAAGCGACTCACAACCATCTATTCCGCAGTTATCAAAAACCAAAAAATTATTGGCCAGATCCTGCAGATATCGCTCGCTGAAGAACTCTCCCGCGTGACGGGGGACTGGGTAACGAGTGTAGATCAAACCACCTCCCGCTCCCAAGTTCTCGATCTCGATCGCTGTGTGCTCTGTGTTAGAGCCGCGAACGAGTAGTCCCCAACCGCAATTACTACCGCAGTTGGGAAAATCTAGCGTGACGTCCCCTATCTTCACAAACATTCCGCTGGCATAGGCCGTCAAGTACCCGGCCTCAGGAACGATGGCCCAGACCTGATTTTGATCTGGGATCTGGTGGTTCGCACCACCAGTCCAAACGGCGCTCTCATTTGCGTTGACCTCTGTCAGGTCATCCGCACCAAGCACTCCCGGGTCACGAACGACGTGACTCCAGTAGAGCTTGTCTTCGCTCAGAAGCCCCTTTGCAGGAGCAACCAAGTGCGGAACGTTGGTCAGCCAGCCAGTGCCAATTACGACATAGCTTGCTGGCTGCGTCTCCACCAGCGTGGAGGTGATCTCGGTAGACGGAGAGAGAGCCGTCTTGACTGTCATGGAGACAGTCTCTGTTGGGATCAAGGTCGCCTCTGGCTTCTCGTCCAGAGCTTCCAACTTCTCATCCTGCTCATCAGGATTGAGAGTTGGAGTGATTATCACCTCTAGCTCGACCTCAGGATCGCTCACAGCGACGTGAGCAACCTCTTGTTCGACCACCCGAGTGACCTCTTTTTCGACCACCCGAGTGACCAGTTTGTCGACCATGACCGTCTCACGAACAATCTGTGTGACCTCAATCTTTCTGGGCCAAATCCACCGACTTAGGAAGAACCCAACAACCAGCAACGCAACAACAAGCAATACCCAATGCCACCACTTCATGATTTTCTCCTTTGCTAGACTTGTGCCTCATCCAACCATTGGATAAGGCAAGGGACAACTTGATGTCCTCATCAATCCTCCACCAGGCGATGAGTGACTCCAAACTGACTAGTCTTTCTTAAACTAATCGGTTTAAAGTCACTCACCACACCAGTGGTGATAAAGGAGAACGCTTTCACGTTTTTTTCTGTATGCCTTGTTAAAGAGCAGTTGCCTTTAATAAATAAAGACAACCTCCCGCTATCAATCAACCTTTCCGCCTCACGCTCGTTAAAAACGCTGGCAGAAATCTTGCTGATCAACAGCTTGTTACTGATTACAGTCAGTAAGGAGCTATTGACCAGGTTAGTTGTTAGTTTGTCATGTTTGTTTGAGGCAGGTTAGGTGAATGGAAAGTAAACGTATTGCGTAATTAAAATTAGAACAATTTATGATAGATTTTGATGTACTAAGTAACTGATTTCTAATTTTGCAATATATCTAAATAAGTATGATCTTGATTAATAAAGTTTTGAGGTTAGCTTGAGCGCTATTTAACCTGTGCGCTATTTAACCTGAGCGCTATATCGTTTAGATCGATTAAATAATTATGAATACCTGCAAACTTTTTTTATTATCAAAATATTATTTAGTATATCGAATTATATAAGAAACATGTCCAATATGTCAATAGTTATAGGATATAAACCTCACTATTAAAACTTAACATTAAAATACCAGGGAGAAGTTAAAAAGTGGAGTATATTTTTAAATATAACTGAGCAATCTCATCCCAACTCTGTTGCTTTGCCCAAGCCATATTTTGCTTGATTTTTTCTGTTAATAATAAAGATTGAGGCTTGTTAAAAACCTTTATCAACTCCTCGCTGTTATTAATAGTAACCAGTTTATCTCTTAACTTGCTCATCTGCCTATAATCTTTTTTTACAGGATTCTGTGTTGCTACCAAAACAACACAACCCAGTGCCATGGCTTCAATGGCTGACAAGTAACCACCAGCAAAACAAAACTGCGCTTGAACTAACTGTTGTGAGGTTTGCTGTTCACTCTGCCAACCCAAAGCTTGTCCAACTTGACCACACTCGGTTTTAAGTGGTCCATCGCCAATAAAGATTAACTCAAGATTAGATTTTTGTTGAGAAGATAACTGTTTGACTGCTGACAGAAGAATGGGTAACCCGGTATCATGAGCCAACCGTCCTAGAAAAATCAGTTTAACTGGTTTACTTGATTTTTTTAAAAAGGGTTTGGTCGCCATCTGAGTAGAGATCGCCCCCTCGATCACTGCGTTGGGTTTAATACCATAGTATTTATTGATATAGGAACCAACAGATACCACCTGATTAGCCATTAACGCACTTAATCTTTTCAACCAGATATTTTTCTTTGGAATAGGATAGGTGCCCTCCCAGCCATGCATTGTTAGCACAAACTTTTTACCTGGAAAAAGCAGGCGCAAAGGTAGACACCATAACATCACATCATGAACATGAACAATCTCGGCCTTTAAAAAAAGAGAAAAATATTGCGTTAACAGTTTTAACCAAATAGCGATCAAACCAAATAACTTAACTTTTGGAAAACTGAAACGGTTAACGGTTAATCCTTGGACTTGTTTTTGAGTTGGCAATGATAAATCAAGTTGTTGCGTAATAATCGTGAGTTGCCAACCCTGTTTTTGCAAAAGCAAACTAGTTTTTAAAACATGTTTTTCCACACCACCAGTATGAGGATGAAAAAAAGGAGTGAGGACAAGAAGGGATTTTTGATGCGGTGTGTGATTACTTTTGTGGAGCATATTAAAGATTGTAACAAATATAGCCTGGTTTTTGATATCATATGAGGCAAGATGACAAAATCAAAAATCTCACTGATCGTTTCTGTTCTCAACGAAGCACAAACCATTAAAGTTTTGCTCCAGGCAATTGCTAATCAAGTCACGCCTCCTGAGGAGATCATTATTGTTGACGGGGGCTCAACAGACACTACAGTTTCTCTGATTCAGGAATTCGCACAAAACCTCCCGTCATCATCTCTACCAAAACTGAAGTTTACCTTAAAAATTCTACCCAACTCTAACCGTTCTCAAGCACGCAACTGGGCGATTAACCAGGCTAAACATGACTTAATAGCGATCACCGATGCTGGTTGTGTTCCGCAACCGAGTTGGCTTAAGCATCTGCTAAAAAAATATCAAGAAACCAAGGCAAATATTGTTGGCGGTTATTTTTATGGACTACCTGCCACTCCGTTTGAGCAAGCTGTGGTGGCTTATACCTTGCAGATGCCTGATCAGATCAACCCTGACCAGTTTATGCCCACCACTCGCTCGGTGTTACTTGAAAGGTCTATCTGGAAAAAACTGGGTGGATTTAATGAAAAACTCAGCCTGAATGAAGATTTTGAGTTTTTTTATCGAGCTCGACAAAAAGGAGTCAAGTTTGCTTTTGAGAAGCAGGCTTTGGTCGGTTGGTTGCCCAGGCGAAATTTAACAGAGTTCACCCAGATGATTTATAGATTTGCCCAGGGCGACATTCAGGCCGGAATTATCCGTCCCAAGGTGACCTTGTTGTTTGGACGTTATTTGTTAGCTCTAGCCACTATCTTGATCCTGATTTTTTTTACAAATGTGGACTCTACCAGGCTAATAATAGTAATTTTGTTTTGGCTGGCGATTTATTTATCCTGGGCAATCCAAAAAAATCTAAAATATGTCTCTCAAGGCTGGTACTGGTTACCGGTATTACAGATTGTGGCAGATATGGCAGTGATGACAGGGAGTTTAATGGGCTTGAGAAGATTGAGACAGGAATAAACAACTTTTTCTACAGTGATTTCTCTTATGTTTTCCTTAAGCTCAAGATTTTTTTCAGGAATTATTACCCAAAGATGAGTAATGTAAACAAAAAATGCAGTTTTGAACCCCTGCTAGATTTTAAATTTTGAGGAACTTTTTTTAGAGTCTTTATCTGTGGCCTGTATCTTTTCAGCAATCAATATCACTAAATAAAAACAGCCAATAATTAAGGCAATAATACCTGCACCGACATTCATTGGAGGTAAGTTTTGAATAATATTTATCATGATGATCCTCGTTCAAATAATCTACTACCAATATACCATAAGAATAACGCAGTGAAGACTCCAGGCACAAATTTATACAACATCACTTGATCCTCGATAAACAATGTTAGCGCAAATGCAATCAACAAGCCCGACCCTAGTTCCCTAATCGCTTCGGAATAATATTGATATCTATTTTTAGATAAATTAACTCGCAAAAAAATCTGTTTTGTGAACTGATTTATTGATAACATTAAACCAGCATAAATCACATAACTGAAGTTTAGCGTAACAAAAAAAACTTGCAAAAGATGCTGTTTTGAACACCAGCTAGATTTTAGATTTTGAGGAACTTTTTTTAGAGTCTTTATCTTTACCATGCACTTTTTCAGACAAGAGGATCGACCAATAAAATAAACCAGCCAAAAAAGCAAGAATCCCTGTGGCAAGAACAATTGGATCAATTTTTTGAATAATATTTTGCATAGTTAGGTCCTTTCACTCAATTCAAGTCCAATATACCAAAGAAAAGCTGAAAATGCTAATCCATATAAATACTTATAACTCACAACTCCCTCGATAAATATTACTAGCAAAAACGCAACCACCACACCCACTCCGACATCTTTTAGAGCTTCAACTATAAATTTATATTTCTTTTGTGTGAGTTTGTAACGTGGAACAATCTCAGAGAGTTTAAGTTTACCAGGCATAACACCTAGCTTATATGATGATTCTGACAAATTGCTGACAAAAAAACTTTTTTACTTCACTAGTCATCCTTCTTCTTCATTCTTTAGCTTTTCCTTAGTAATTCCTGCCTGGATTGGTAATCACCAGATCATGAGGATGACTTTCCTTAAGGGAAGCGTCTGTAATACGAATAAACTTTACCTTTTTTTGTAGTTGAGGGATGGTGCGAGCACCCACATAGTACATGCCTGATCTAACCCCGCCTAAAGCCTGGTCAACCATCTCCTGGACCGAGCCCTTGATTGGCACCAGGGCGTCAACCCCTTCTGCCACTAAAACACGATCTTTATAGTTCTTGCCGTGAAACTCAGATTCTGACTTCACCTGAGCGCCCCTTTTCATAGCTCCTTCAGAACCCATGCCTCGGTAGGATTTGAACGCGTACTCGGTAATTTCAGCTCGAGCAATATGTTTAAAGTTGGCTGGTAGTTCTTCTTTACTAATCATGAAGTGCTCGCCTGGTGATTCAAGACAGCTGGCAAAATAACTTCCCATCATAACCGTGTTCGCACCAGCTGCCAACGCCTTGACCATATCTCCAGAATACCTAACCCCGCCGTCTGCCACGATCGGCACTCCTGCCTCTCGGCCCGCGCGAGCTGTTTCCACAATAGCGGTTAGTTGAGGCATGCCCATCCCTGACACAATCCGAGTGGTGCAGATCGCACCCGGACCCATGCCCACGCGCAAACTGTCAGCGCCAGCCTCGATTAAAGCCTTAGCGCCATCATAAGTTGCAATGTTGCCTGCCATAACCTCGGTTTTTGAAGACTGTTTTTTTATGTACTTGATCGCTTTAATAACTGAATCACAGTATCCATGGGCTGAGTCAACCACGATTAAAGGTGTTTTAACCTCCAGTAAGGCATTAATCCGCTCCTCATAACCTTGACTAGCGCCGGCTGCAGCCCCGACCACTAAATTTTTCTCAAGCACCATCTGCACTTGAGTCACTTGATCTTGAATCGTGAGGTTGCGATGAATAATTCCCAAACCACCAGCTTCTGCTAGCGCAATTGCTAGTTTATGCTCTGTCACTGTATCCATGGGCGCTGATATTAAGGGATTTTTTATCGAGATGCGACGAGTTGCCTGTGCAGTTAACTCGATATCACCACGCGAAAAATCAGAATACCCTGGAGATAGCAGGACATCATCATAGGTGAGGTGAGTTGGTAAATTTGTCAGGTCAGTGGCAGTGTTGAGCATAGATTGAGTATTAAATAGATTGGATATAATTAGATATAAAAAGGATTAAGTAATAAAAAAACGCCTAGTGTTTAAGCTCTCTTGGTTTACTCCTGTCTGCTTTTCTTATAGAAAAACAGCGGTCTGTGTCTTGGGAGCGAAAACAATCTGGCGTTTTCGCTATTGATGATTAGTCTTTTACATCATCTTAATCAAAGCAAAAAAAAATGCAACCGGAACTTTTTTGATTTATAAAAAAGGGTCAGCATTAACTTTTTTAATTTAAAAAAACTTAAAAAGTTAAAGTAAAAAGTTAAAGGTTGAGCTTAGTTATCAATTAACTTGATTGGTTGATTAGCCTGCATAACCACCTCAAACTCTTGAAAGGTGGCGCTAGAACTGGCTTGGCTGTTCTCTCTTTCTAACTGCACTTGCACCAACTGTCCCCTGGTTACCTCTGGTCTAAAATACTGATCAAAAACAAAATTACCCAGCGAATAATAAATTCTGCCTTGCTGATAATCCTCATGAGGCTGTATGACATGTGGATGCGTGCCAATGACCAAATCCGCACCCATATCAATAGCCTGCCGGGCTTGTTGTTTGGTTAATTCTGAGGCGTCAGGCACGTACTCGGCACCCCAGTGAGTATAAACCGTGAGATAATCTACCTGGGGTCGAACTTGCTCGATCTCTTGCAACACCTGATTAAAATCTTGGGGACCAAACTGGTTATAGTTAACAAACCCCAAGGTAAAATCACTCACTTTTTTGATCATCGCGGGCTTGTTAAGATTCACTACTTCCTGCCGAGAACCAAGCCAACCAAAATACTCCACCTCTGCCTGGTTTAAATAGCTTAAAGTAGACTCAATACCGTCAGCACCAAGATCAAAAATGTGATTATTGCCTAAGTTTACCAGATGAATATTAACCTCTTTTAAGAGTTGCCCCACCTCAGGATCAAAGGTAAAAACCGTGTTGCCTGGACCACCAGGCACAGAGTAAATACTAATTGAGTCACGCTCGGTAATCGGACCCTCTAAGTTAGCAATCACTAAATCTGGCTCGGCCAGTAACTGTTTTAGTTCTTCTGAAAAAAGATTAAGATAACCGGTTTCTTGAGCTGTTTTCCTTATGTGACGGTCAAACATTAAGTCGCCACCAAAAAGCAAACTGATCTTTTGTGGAAACGGAGAAGGCGTGGGTAAAGGCGGAGCAACCTCCTCGGCTGTCCAGAGTAAACCAGATTCTAAGGAAAGGCGTTGAGGCCCAGCCTGTTTCTGGAGATAAAAAAAGCCTAATAAAACTCCAAGAAGAAGAAACAGTAAATATTTTAAAAAACGTGGCATGGTATCGCTAAAAGTTAAAAATTAAAACTTAAAATAAAAAATCAAAAAAATTAAGTAAAAATTATTGCGCGATAAACTCAAACGCGTTTTTCATTTTTTCCAGATAATCATGGCGTTTATCAGAACATAAAAAATTTATCTTTGCCTTACCAACCGAGCTTAAACAAACTCGATCTTTTAAAACTTGTCTGAGTCTTTTTATTGTACCAGCACTGCCATCAACTATTTTTATATGATCTGGTAAATATCTTTTCAAAAAATTTTTATAAAAAATAAAATGAGTACAACCTAAAACGATTACCCCGTAACTATTCCAATCAAGCATCTTAAACTTTTTATCAAAATAATCTGTAATCTCATCTTGGTTAAAGATTAACTTCTCAGCAAACTTTACCAATTCTGGCAAAGCTAAAGAGTCAACCTTTGCCTGTGCGTTTAATCTTGCCAGCAATGATAAATACTTAGGCTGATGAATAGTTAAGTCTGTGGCTAGAACCAGGACTCTTTTGTTGATTGAATGAGTTAATTTAATCGCGGGTTTAACAGCCGGCTCTATCCCGATAATTGGGATGTTAAAACTTTTCCTAAGTTCTTCTGCAACTATGCTGGTGGCGGTATTACAGGCAATGACCAAAGCCTTAACAGGTTCTTTTAAGATCTGCTCTACTGAAGATTTTGCATACTCTAACACCTGCTCTCTTGATTTAGTCCCGTAAGGGTTGTGCAAGTTATCTGCAAAATAAAGATAGTCTTCCAGCGGTAGCTGTTTAACCGCCTCGGCTAATATTGATAATCCGCCGATACCAGAGTCAAAAAAGGCAATCTGTTTATTGTTCATTTTTTTCTTAAATCAACTGATTATTAACGTAATTTTAATTTTAATAATCTTAAAACAGCAAATAATAACAGTCCGATGCTAAAGAAAGAGATCGTGTCAGCAAGTTTTTGCAGTTTTGTACGGACTAGATCAACCTTGACTATTGATGTTCCTGATGGAACCCGAACTTGAATCGCACCTTCTTGATTGGTTTGTTTGTCAACAATCCTCTCATTAACCCTCACCTGCCAAACAGGAAAGTTCCAGATAGGTAATGTTAGCAATGTTGGCTCGTCGGTCACCACTTGTGTTTGCAGTCGTGTTTTTCCTTTGGTGGGACGCTCAACCTGAGAAATAACCGCGTTTAGGTTATCAGCTGTAACGGTTTTTGATAGTTGGTGCGGTTCAATGTTTACCTCTGCTGGCATCAACTCCCACGAGATGTCGGTTGAGCCAGAAAAAGCTGAGGAGTTGATTAGATCAAGATCGGTTTTCCAACTCAAAGGCCATGGCCTGGCGTAGTTTCTAACATTTATCAAGGCAAGAAGCACCAGAAAGACACCTAAGATCAGTTGTTTTTTATTGCTAAACTGGTTAACCAACCACCCTGCCAGCCAAGCACCGCAAACACTTGTGCTAGCTAAAACTCGCCAAGGGTATTGTAAATATTGCAGAGGCGAGAATACTTGCCAAATAACAGCAGAAAATTCTAGCATCAAAAAAAACAAGACAGCAGTAATGACTAAAAACAGGATTGCTTGGTTGTCTTGTTTTTTCTTTCTCTTTTGAACTTGTTGAAAGATTAATAAAATAAAGGTTAGTAACCAGACCACCAACACTGCCAAACCAACTTGAAAAGACATGCCATCCTCGATCCCAACCTGTGAGTAGCCATAACCCCAGGGAGAATAAACTAGTTGCCTAAAACTGGGCCAATGATCTCGGTGGTTAATTAATATTACGCGACCCAACCTCACCCATGATTTTTCCCATAAAAACGGCAGTAAATAAAATGAGGCAGAGGTGACGCCCAAACCTAGCCACAGCATTAATTTGCCTAGTTTTTCCTTAGAAAAACTTGAGGATAACAAATATACTGCATAACTGGTTAACGGGATAAAAAAGATGATGACTGACAATAAGTGAGATAGAATCATGCCAGCCACTCCAATCGCGACCATCATTCCTCCTAAAACTTGTGATCGAGAGGTTTGATTAAGCGTGTTCTTATTTTTTGAGGTTTTTTTATCTTGTAGGAGATGATGTAGTCCTAAACCAATCATTGGTACAAACAGCAATGAGTAATAACCACCGATTTGACCAGTGACATACAAGGTTAAAAAACGATATGGTACCAGAGCAAACAAAACAGTACCTACCAAGGAAGCAAAATGAGTGAAACTGGTTTTTAACCATTTATAAAAAACCCAGAGCGAGAGAAAGGTGATCAGCACCAAAGAACAACGCCAACCGTCAGCAGCACTTAAGCCAACTAGCTGAAAAACAGCAGTAACATAATATGGCAGAGGATAAAAAAAATGAAACACAGGATAGCCATATTGAAAAGCAAGTTCTGGAACCATGCGGACCGGAAACTGTCCACGCCTTAATTCTGAAAAAAAATGTAAAGAACGGATGATATGAAACTCACCATCATGGGTGGGAAACATGCCAGGTTGAGCAAAGGCATGCCTAAAGATGAAGATTGTTAAAAGTAAAATTATTAAAAAAGGAACAACAGAAAAAACAACCGGATGATTAAAGCGTGGTAAAGATCGAGTTATTTTTTTTATAAAAGCAGACATAGGAGTTT
>CAZCXA010000010.1:29584-31350 GCA_964502565.1 uncultured Pseudomonadales bacterium | reverse complement strand
TGGCATATATTTAAGATGATTCAATAAAAGCTTATAACGCTATTTATGAACAATACCCAATCTCTTACTTCACACAATAGCCAGCCTGTTACTTTCAACCTCGTTTTTTAACCTTGCCTTGTAATAACAACAGATATTATAGTCTATCTTTATAGGCCTTGTCAATTTAGAGAGCTGAGGTGTCCTAGAGGAAAATGAGCGGTGATTATTATTTTGATATAAAAACTATAAGCCTAATTAAGCAATGGTGATGCTATGACAAAGATAGTTTAATCTACCAAAGCTTGTAACTTTTTATAACCTTTCAGTTTCCACTTGCCCTCTCACCTCAAAACTTGTATTCTATAAATAATTAAACTTTTACAAATGACAAAACAGCCCTCTGCCATCAAGCAATTTTCTCAATTTTTTCAAGTTCCGATTCAAGCGTTATATCTAATAATCGTCTTCATCATTGTTTTTGTGGGTGTTTTTGTTTCAACCAGCTCTATCCAACACAAACAAAGAACAGAAGGATTAGCCAGTAGTGCTGAGGAGCAAACTGTTGAATGCAACCAAGCCTGCGAGCACAATCATCAATGTCCACCAAATCATTTTTGTTTTAATAAACTCTGTCGACTAGTAACCAATCCCCACAGTCCTTATTGTGATCCTTTGGCAGATGATGCTGATAATACTATCCAGTCGGCTTCGCCTGCAACTGAACCACAGGTGCAACTTTGCAACGAACCTTGCATTAACAACAACCAGTGTGACTCAAACCATCTTTGCTATCAGGGCCTGTGTCGTCTGAGTTCTCAACCAGAAGATCCAACTTGCGGACAAGCAACCACGCCAGAAGCAACTTCTTCAGCAGTCCTACCCACCCCCTCACCCATAACCACCGCATCGTCTGCGACCGACTCAATCGAGGCTGAGGTGCCACTTATTCCCTCTTCACCTGAGCCCGAAGAAAAAGCTACCTCTGGCATTGCTGGCTTAATCAATAATTTTTTAGCTGACTCTGATACTTCAATCTTTTTTGTGCTGGGATTAGGATTGATCGGTTTAATAATATTGGTGGCAATTGTCACCTTTGTCAGTTCAAGAAAAAAGATTAAATACCCGCACTCAAATTTTTCTCAACTTGAACAAACGCCTCAGCATAATCAAGAAGATAATCAAACCATTCCGATTAACCCTAGCGCTGAAACTGCTGATAGTAATTCTGAAACCCAACCAACATACAGCAGTACCGAACTTAAACTTGATCATAATCAAAACCCAACCTCACCCATGATCTCGCGGTTAAAAGAAAAAGAGATCGAGATACCTCAGGTAGAATCTAGGAGTGATCAACCGCCTAGCGAGGTTTCTAATTCTTGATTGACTTTTAAGCGAAGGTTACTGCAAAACATTTTTCAATTTATCAGACTTTTGCTTCCAACTTTTGTTTTTTTACTTTTCTGTTAAAATAACCTCTTTATCATGAAATTCTTAAAAAAATATATTGGACAAGTTTGGTCAGAACTTAAAAAAGTTAGTTGGCCAAGTAAAAAGCAAACCATTAATAAAACAGTCCTGGTGGTGATTGTGAGTGCTATTCTCGCCCTCTACATCTCTGGAGTTGATTTTATTTTACAAAATCTTATGAAAGCTCTAATCAATTAATTATTTAAATTATTTCATAAATCATGTCGGATCAGGATCAAAACAATCAAACTACTCAAGCAGATGATAAAGATGAACTGAAGCTCTTTGCAGATGAGGAAGCTCTAGAAACTGAT
>CAZCXA010000010.1:28004-29484 GCA_964502565.1 uncultured Pseudomonadales bacterium | reverse complement strand
GGAAAAGATTGAGGCACCTGAGGTTCAGGAGGTCGAGGTGCAAGACCCCAACCTAGTACGCATTGCTAAGGAAGATAATGACAAGGCTCACTGGTATGTGGTTCATACCTACTCTGGTCGAGAGATGCGAGTCGCGGAAACCCTAAAACAGCGTGCTCAAACTCTTAATCTTGATGATCAAATAATCAAGATCTTGATTCCTACCAAAGAAAAGATACAGATCAGAAAAGGCCAACGCAAAAACGTGAGAGAGAAGATTTTTCCAGGCTATATGATGGTTAACATGATTATGTCAGATGAGGCTTGGTTGGCTGTCCGGACCACTCAAGGTGTGACCGGTTTTGTTGGCGCTAGTAGTAAGCCCTCACCAATTGCCCAGCACGAGATCGAGGCGATTTATAAATATTCTCAACAGGTTACACCTCAATATAAAGCAGAGTTTACCGAGGGAGAAGCTGTTAAGATCACTAGCGGACCTTTTGCTGAATTTTTGGGTACGGTGGAAAGTATTGACGAAAGCAAGGGCCAGGTTAAAGTCTTGATCAACATCTTTGGTCGCGAAACCCCAGTGGAGCTTGATTTCTTGCAAGTCGAGAAAGTATAGTCTGGGAGTTAAGCATTTAAAGTTTTGATGGTTTGGGGATTTGAAGTTTAGGAATAGGCGTTCGAGACTCAGCATCCACCAGTTACTTGGGCGTTCGAGACTCAGCATCCACCAGTTACTATTGCCCAGAAATAAGTTAAGATTAGCGTTCTTAAAAATTTAATTAACAATCAACAATAACAGTCATGGCAAAAAAAGTAATCAATGTTTTAAAACTGAATTTACCAGCAGGAGCGGCAACTCCAGCTCCTCCTGTCGGACCGATTTTAGGTCAAGCTGGTATTAACATGATGGAGTTTATCAAACAATACAATGACCGCACCGCTGACAAGCGTGGTGAGACTATTCCAGCCGAGATCACGGTTTATCAAGACCGTTCTTTTACTTTTGAACTCAAGTTGCCTCCAGTTTCCGCCATGATCTTACAACTGATTAAAAAAGATAAGGGCAGTCAAAAGCCCAAAACCGAGTTTGTCGGCGAGATCACCATGGATCAAGTGCGGGAAATTGCAGAAAAAAAACTACCTGATTTAAACACAGATGATATTGATTCTGCCATCAAAACAGTGATGGGCTCTGCTAAAAGCATTGGGGTAAAGGTGTTGTAAGGTTTGATATTTAAGATCAAGTGCTTAATATTTGAATTGCCCAGTGGCAAAACTTAACACTTATTTAAACATTAACTATTGGTTCCAGCGTCTATTTCCTCAAGAATAGATGCGCTATGAGAACTAAAAGGAGCAAAGATTATGGGAGCAAAAAAACTTGTCAAGATGACTTCAAGTCCTGAGGAAGTAAAGATTGTCAAGGCTGAAGATAAAAAACTAAAGATGGAAAAACCAAAGAATAAAAAAGTAGAAGCTAAAAAAACTGAAG
>CAZCXA010000010.1:25153-27904 GCA_964502565.1 uncultured Pseudomonadales bacterium | reverse complement strand
AACTACTGGAAAAACTGAAGAGAAAAAGGTAGGAAGGGAAAAAACAGTTTCTACTGAAAAAACAGTTTCTACTGAAAAAACAGCAACTACTAAAAAAACAGTTTCTACTGAAAAAATCGAAAAAACTGAAGCGAAAAAATCTGCTAAACCCGCGGTTAAAAAGCCTAAAAAAATCCGCAGTAAAAAATACCAAACCGTGCGTTCTAAGATCGATCGCACCAAGGTTTATGACCCGCTTGCCGGAATCGAGCTCGTAAAAAAACTATCTTATACCAAGTTTGCGGGCACGATCACTGCTCATTTAACTGTTAAAGAGCAAGGCTTGAGTAAAGAGATTGCCCTACCCCACTCCACAGGCAAGACTCGCTTCATCGAGATTGCCTCTGAAAAAACAATTAAGAAGATCGAGTCTGGTAAGATTGATTTTGACGTGTTGCTAGCCACTCCACAAATGATAGCCAAACTAACAAAGTTTGCCCCGATCTTAGGACCCAAAGGTTTAATGCCCAATCCTAAAAATGATACCTTAACCCCTAATCCGGAACAAAAACAAAAAGAACTGGCTGGCGGAATGATCTTGATCAAAACCGAGAAAAAAGCTCCGTTAATTCATGTTGCGATCGGTAAAACTGATATGGATACAAAAAAACTAGCAGAGAATTTGCAAGTCTTAATCAAGGCTTTTCAACAAAAACTAACCAAGGTGGTGGTGGTCGCAACCATGAGTCCAGGGGTAAAGGTGAGGTTTGAAGAGTAGCATAAAAAGCGAGTGGTGCAAACTCGAGAATACTTGAAGTAGCCAGAGAGAAAAACTATGCGCTCACTTCAAGTTTTTTAGCAAACTCCTCCACCGTCATAGACTCCTGCTGTTCTTCATCTCGGCTACGCACATTTACCTGACCACTTACCTCTTCTCTACCGCCTACGATTAACATGAACGGAATCTTTTCCAGCTGAGCATCTCTAATCTTGGCTGATAAAGTGGCACTGCGCTGATCAACTTCAACTCTTAAATCTCTTGCTTTTAACTGTTCAGCAACTTGATGAGCATACTCTATCTGGTCATCAGTGATCGGCAAAACTTTAGCCTGCACTGGCGCCAACCACGCCGGGAAGTTCCCGGCCGTGTGCTCGATCAACACGCCCATAAATCTCTCTAAAGAACCCAACAAGGCTCGGTGTAGCATAAACGGTTGTTGTTTTTCGCCTTGGTCGTCAACGTAAAACATGCCAAACTTTTCTGGAAAGTTAAAATCTACCTGGATAGTGGTTAACTGTTGCTCTCGCCCCAGTGCATCCTCAAACATAAAATCAATCTTGGGTCCATAAAAAGCTGACTCACCCTCAATCCGCTGATACTCGATCTCTTTCTTAAGCAGAGCATTTTCTAGCGCTTCCTCGGCCAACTGCCACATCTTATCCTCTCCCAAATATTTATCTTTTTGTTGAGGATCTCGAACTGACAAACTGATCTTAGGATCATTAAAACCAAACTTGGAATAAATATCTTTCGTTAGATCAATCAACTCTAGCAGTTCAGCTGACAACTGTTGTGGCGTGCAAATAATATGCGCATCATCCTGGGTAAACGCTCTGGGTCGTAAAATACCGTTTATCTCACCCGACTTTTCATAACGGTAAACCGTGCCCATCTCAGCCAGACGCACCGGCAGATCACGATAGCTATGCATTTGTGAGTTATAAATCTTAACATGCCCTGGGCAGTTCATAGGTTTAATCACATACTGCTCATTGTCAATCTCCATAGGCGAGTACATCGAGTCACGATAAAAATCCCAGTGTCCTGAGGTTTTCCATAAATCAAGTCTCGCAATATGGGGCGTAGATACCGGCTGATAACCACGACGTAGATAAGTGTTAAAAGCAAAATCCATAATAATCTTGCGGAGCATCGCGCCATTGGGTAAATACAAGGGCAAACCTTGACCAAACTCCTCGTCAAAAATAAACAGCTTGAGTTGATTGCCAATCTTGCGATGATCGCGTTTCTTTGCTTCCTCTTTTTGCCAGATGAAATGATCCAGTTCTTCCTGAGAAGGAAAAGCCGTGCCATAAATACGAGTCAGCATCTTGTTTTTTTCATCACCGTGCCAGTAGGCACCTGCGACTGATAGCAGTTTAAATGCTTTAATTTCTTTGGTTGAGGCTAGATGCGGTCCTTTGCAGAGATCAACAAAAGACTGAATCTGTTGTGAATCTATTTTTGAGAGTTGCTGTTGAAGCAGTTTTTCATCATGAGCAATTTGCTCAGGCGTACCCATTAAAAACACGCTTGCTGTGGTCGCTTCTTGCTCAATCTGATCTAACCACTCTTGCTTATATGGATTGTTTAAAAAAAGTTGACGGGCGAGATCAATTGATAACTCCAGTTGTTTTAGCTGTAAATCCTGAGCAATAATCTTTTTCATCTCTTTCTCAATCTTCTTAAACATCTGCTCATTAACAGCAAAATCTTCAGATGTATCAAAATCGAAATAAAACCCTTCCTCGGTTGCCGGACCCATGGCCATAATAACTCGATCCTTGCCGTACAGGTTTTGCATAGCAAGAGTGAGGACATGCTCGGTGGTATGACGAAGAGGTTGAAAAGAGTTGCTGGGTTGGGAGGGTTTGGCTGGTGCTGATGGCATAAGGTAAATATTGGGTTAGTGTTTGTATTTGGTGTTTGCTGTTAAGTGGTGAGTATTTGACGTTTGGTGTTTTAGTACTTAGTGCTTGGTGTAGACTGTT
>CAZCXA010000010.1:23771-25053 GCA_964502565.1 uncultured Pseudomonadales bacterium | reverse complement strand
GTGGTGAGTATTTGACGTTTGGTGTTTTAGTACTTAGTGCTTGGTGTAGACTGTTGAGTGGTGAGTATTTGACGTTTGGTGTTTTAGTACTTAGTGCTTGGTGTAGACTGTTAAGTGGTGAGTATTTGATGTTTGGTGTTTTAGTACTTAGTGCTTGGTGTAGACTGTTGAGTGTTAAATATTTAGACTTGGTCTTTCTTACAACCTGATTTTTTTAACAAGATCTTTTTTAAAACCTGGCAATGAGTTGATAATAACAAATTTTTGAAAATACTATTCCGATATTATAACGCATCTAGAGAAAAAATATTAATATTAATTACTAACTTTTAACCTCTTTTTTTTCTCAATAGAATAATTTGCGCTTTTCATATTTTTAGATATAATAGCGTTCTACTTCCAAAGACAGCGTGGGTTTGTCTCTTTAGCTAACAGCTGAACACAGCTAAACAGCTGACAAACTTAAAGATCGCGCCGAGGAGAAACAACTGTTGGTTAAACAACCCAACACCCTCCCCTCTTTTTTGGAACTAGTATTACATGTTTGCTTCTGGTATTGGCAAAAAATTGTAACTCAATTTTTTACCACAGATACCTTTCAGCACCATTCTAAGTGCGCCTTTTAAATTTTAATCTTAATTTTTAATTTTTAACCAACTATGCCAAGTCAACAAAATAAACAGCAACTCGAACTGATTAAAGATAAACTATCCAAAGCAAAATCAGTGGTGATCGTGGATTACTCTGGCACAAACGCCACCGACCAAATCAAACTAAGGGCAATGATTAAATCAGCTCAGGGTGAGATGTTTGTCACTAAAAATAGCCTAATCAATCTGGCTGTCACTGAAAAAAACCTGGAACAGTCATTGGTGGGCATGAATGCTTTAATTATCTCTTACGAAGATGCTGTGTCAGCTCTAAAAAAACTGTTTGAGTTTAAAGAGGAAGCTGAAAAGCTGGAAATCAAGCAGGGCTTGATGATGGCTGACGGTAAAATTCAAGTGCTCTCACCTGATGAGGTTGAACAACTTAGCAAACTTCCAGATAAAGATGAACTAATGGTGATGATGATACAGCGGTTGCAAGGTCCGGCCTACGGATTGGTTAATGTGCTTAATGCTGGTCCGAGAAATCTGGTATATGCCTTGCAAGCGATTGCTGAAAAAAGTTAGTCTCTACTATTTGGCACTTGAAACCAGTTGAAACCTAGGCGAGGAGATAAAAACAAGATTTTTTAAAAACTTTAACAACATTACATATTAAAAACTATCAATCAATT
>CAZCXA010000010.1:9428-23671 GCA_964502565.1 uncultured Pseudomonadales bacterium | reverse complement strand
TTAAAAACTATCAATCAATTATAGGAGGCAATTATGGCCGAAGAAACAAAAAAAGAAGAAGCAAAGGAAGTAGCTCCTGCGACAGAAGAAAAAAAATCTGAAAAAGCAGAAGCAGGACTTTCAAAAAAAGTACAAACTATTGTTGACGCTGTCAAGGAGTTATCCTTGATCGAGGTCTCGGAGTTGGTTAAAGCTCTTGAAGCTGAGTTTGGAGTCAGCGCTTCTGCGCCAGCTATGGCTGTCGCTCCAGTTGCTGGAGCCACCGGAGCTGAGCCTACTGAAGAGAAAACCGAGTTTGATGTTGTTCTAAAAGACGGCGGTGCTAACAAAATTCAGGCAATTAAAGCTGTGCGTCAACTTAAGAGCGATCTTGGTTTAAGCGATGCTAAAAAATTTGTAGAGGAGGCTCCCCAAACAGTTTTAGAAGCAGTCAACAAAGAAGACGCTGAAGCAGCTAAAAAGGTCTTAGAGGACGCTGGTTGTACAGTGGAACTCAAATAAGAGATATAACCCCAAAAACAGGGTTTAACAACCACCCGGGTGAGGTTTAACCACCACCGGGTGGTTTTTTTATTTAAATCAAAATTTAAAACTAAAAAATAAAAATCTGACAAGATTGCAACCTGGTTTTACTTATTTTGACAAGGTTGTAACCTGGTTTTTAGCCAGTCTGACAAAGTCATGATGACAAGTCGAGATCTAGTTTTTTAGCCTGGGCAGAGGTCTGTTCACTTTTTAACCTAACTCCTTTTGAGTAACTGTTACTAAGTATTAAAAACAATGGTTGCAACTTATCACTAGAATCTATTTTTTTCAGTATTTAACTTTTTTTAAGCCTTGCTTAACCACCTAACTTTACCCCTATTTTTTTCCTTACCTTATCCCCAATCTTTTTACTTGCTTAATCCCCTTACCTTATCCCCTATTTTTCTACCTGACTAATACTCTTTCCAGTTTGAGTTTATCCACCTATTTTTTAACATCAAAATAATATAGGCTTCTCTTTTTAACATTATAAGATAATTTTGTGGAAAACTTTTCATGATTTTTCCCGTTAAAACAAGTTAGCCAAATATTACCCAAACATCTTCTGCCTCAAAACCAGTTTTTACCTATTTATCAATCTTTTTTTAATCTTTACTCTATTTTTTCAAAACTGCCTATTGACCTAGTTTTACTTATTCTGCTAGTTTAAATATAGTAATAGTAAAGTTTTGACCTATTATGACGTAACCATTGATCATTGTGTTGATAGACACGCCTGATAGACACATCTATATAAAAAATAAAAAAATATTATCAATATTATTAATTCCAAGAAAGGTCATTATGCCCAACCCAAGAACTGCCTCAGTAGCAGATTCCACCAACACCAGCCCCTCATCAGGCCGTCAAACCGGACGAGCCAATGACGCGGCTAAACTTAACATTAATAACCTGCCTGATTTGCTGACCGTGAGAGAAGTGGCTGATTTACTACGTGTCTCCCCTCTTACAATCAAAAGATGGGGGAAGCGGGGCAAACTACCTGCCATACGCATTAATTCTAGAGGTGATCGCCGTTACAAAAAAGAGTCTGTGCTCTGGTTGCTAGGAATTGATCCAGAAGAAGACGGTGAGAGATAAAAAATCTGTTGCGCAGTTTTAATGCTTGCTTATTATCAACTTCATAAACTCCACCAGACGTAACTGCCTTTTCCAGCGCCAGGGTTCCTGAATTAACCTAAAAAGCCATTCCAGACCCAATCTCTGCATCCAAACCGGTGCTCTCTTCAATCTGCCGAAGATAATATCAAATGCTCCTCCTACGCCCATAGCGAGTTTGGTACCGGCCTGATTTAACAACTCTCGATTACTGATTAGCCATTTCTCCTGGTGTGGTGCGCCAAACGCCACAAAGACTATATCTGGTTTGATTTTTAGCAAGCAATCTTTAAGGGCAGATTGTTCTTGATCTTGAGGCACGCTCACATCTTGAAAACCAGATGTCCAAAAAAGATTATCTGCTAACTGCCACAAGTTCTGTTGGCCTAACACTGTTTTAGAAGAAACCTTGACTGTTTCTTGATAATCTCTGCCACCAATCACCAAGATTTTAAGTTGATGCTGATCACTAAACCTGATTAAATCCTCAGCCAAATCAACACCAGCAATACGCTGAGAAATCGATTGAGGGCTTTTTTTTAAAGCTGTTAGCACCCGACTCGCCCAGACAACGCTCATACCGTCAGCCAGAAGTAAATCTGCTTCTTTTAAGTATCGGTTAAAGTTCGGGTTTTGCTGAGAAAGCACCAACTGCTCAGCATTAGGTGTAAAAATAATTTGAACAGATTTTTTTTCGCTAAGAATTTTTTTTAACTTTTTTAGCAACTGATCTTTGTGTTTGCTAAAGAAAGAAAAACCTAAAATATTTGCTGTGTCATGCATCTTTTTTAATTTAAGTAGTTGCTAAAAAACAGTTCTTTTTTTAGAAATTTGAGTTGTTTTTACTCACCCAACTCCAACTTTCCTCTATTTTTTCAAAAACTCGTAAAAACCAGCTCATTGCAACTTTGCTTTTTTTCTACTACATATCCTATAACTCATTTTTTACTGTTTTTTTTCAAAAATTGCTTAAAAAGTCTTTAAAAAAAATTAATTTATAAATGACTTTCATTGATTTTTGCAGTTTTTGAACATATTTTGTCTTGAGTAAAACTGGATTTTATGTTAAAAATATTAAATTTTATATCAGTTTACAACTCTATCAAATAAAATTTTTGTCATCTATCTATTATAATAGTTACTATGCTAATAATGAACTCACTAACTCTATGATAGCTCCTCAAAAAATAATTAAGCCACTCTTACACAAAAAAATCTGTATTTTGGGATTTGGTAGAGAAGGCTTATCTACTTATAATTTTTTGCGTCAACACCTCCCTGATCAGAAGATTGCCTTGTTAGATCAAACTAATTTTAGTGAGTTAAACCCTGAAATAAAACAGGTTGTAAAAAATGATCCTTATCTGGAACTAAGGTTTGGCAGTGATTATCTAGCTAATCTTGAGGAGTTTGACCTTATTTTTAAAACCCCGGGTATTCAGCTTAACCAGCCAGCTTTGAAAAAAGCTCTGAAGTCAGGTGTAAAAATCAGCTCTAACCTACAGTTGTTTCTGGAAATTATTACAGCAACTCAAGACAGGCCAATTAAAATTTCTTTCAAAGGCAAAACATCAACTCTTTTTCAACCAATCGTGATCGGTGTGACCGGCACCAAGGGAAAAAGCACCACCTCTGCTTTGATTCACCATCTTTTGAAAAAAAATGGTTTTGATACTTTGTTGGTTGGCAACATTGGCATACCTGCGCTGAATCATATCAATCAAATAACATCAAAAAGTAAAGTAGTGATAGAGATGTCATCGCATCAACTTGAACAGTTATCAATAAGTCCAGATATCGCGGTTGTTCAAGAAATTACTTCAGAGCATTTAGACTACTTTCCTGATGAACAAGCTTATATTGACTCTAAAAAATCTATCGCAATGTATCAAAAGGTTAATCAATATATAATATATAATCCTGAATGGCCAACAACTCAAAAAACTGCCCTACTTTCCCCTGGAATTAAGCTTAAGTTCCAAGTTAATATGACTGATATCTCTAATAAAAATGATATATTAGTTTATCTTAAATCTTATTACTTAACTTTTAATCATAATAACATCGAAGAACAGATTATAAAGATTAAGGATATTCCTTTGTTGGGCAGGCATAATCTGGAAAATGTTGCGCCAGCGATTATCATTGGCAAGATGTTTGGCTTAAATCAACAACAGATTGCCTCTGCTATAAAAAGTTTCACTCCTCTACCCCATCGTTTGCAAAAAGTTGCAGTTAAAAATGGTGTTACCTATGTAAACGACTCGATGGCAACCACGCCAGAGTCGGCAATTTCGGCTATTTCTTGCTTTGCTGGGCAACCAATCATCTTATTTGCTGGCGGTCATGAAAAAAATCAAGATTTTTCACAACTGGCTAATAAAATTTTAACGGCTAATCTCAAAGCAGTCGCACTGTTTCCAGCAAATGGCCCACGGCTGTGGAATGAGGTTTTGAAAATGCAACAAAAGTTAAAGTTGTTATCAATCCCAAAACACCGTGTGGTGCATTCAATGGCTGAAGCAATGAAGTTTGCCCAGGACAATGCTCGATCTGGCGATGTGGTGCTGTTAGCTCCAGGATCAGCCAGTTTTGGAATATTCAAAGATTATGCTGACAGAGGGGAAAAGTTTGTTGCAAGTATTTAGTTCTAGATATTTGGTGTGAGTCAAGTTTGTTAAACTCTTTTTTCTGAGATATAAGGTATTAAGTATTTGGTCTGGTAAATTAGGTGTAACAAATTTGGTACAAGCATCAAGTACAGCAGTGGCTTGTTCAAATGCTAAACCTCTGGTTGAAACTCCTCTAAGTTCTTCATAACTTGCCCCACGCCCTTGATCACGCATGTTTCAGGATCATCTGCTAAAAATACCGGCACACCCAACTTGCGAGTTAAGTACTCCTCTAGCCCATCAAGCTGAGCCAGCCCTCCAGATAACATCAAGCCTTTGTCAACTATATCAACCACTAAACTTGGCGGAATATTGGCTAACATTTTTTTTGCTAAATCAGCAAAGGCTTGACCATAGCTATTTATAACTTCAGCAATTTCCTGAGCAGATGTTTTAATCTCTTGAAGTGAACCATCCTTAACTGATAAACCAGATACAGTCATAGCCTCCTCTCCTGAGAAAAAACTACCCAGTTTGCTCAATACTGCCTGTGCCATGTTTCTGCTAATGATTAAACTCTTGTTTTCTTTAAACCAATAGATTAAATCTAGGCAAAGCATGTTTCCTGCCTGGCTAGAGGCATAAGTCTTAACAATCTTGCTCATTGATAAACTGGTTGCCTCGATCACCTGAGCTCCCATCTGCAAAACAAAAGTTCCTGAAGCGTCAGCCACTGGTACTCCTGCCCCAATCGCAGATGCTAGGGTTTGGTCAACCACAGCCACCTCATTTGCCCCTAGCTCTGTTAACACCTTAACCAAAACCTCGCGCATCACTGGATAAATATTACTGGGCAAAGCCAACACCATGGTAGGACTAAAAAAATAAGCTTGTTGACTTGCCTGTTGTAAAAACACCTTTAACATTGCCTTGACCAAGAGATCATCAGTAATCTTTGGATGCTGAACCGGTGCAAAAACCTGAATCTGCCCACTGACTCGATCTTTCATCTTAAAGGCCTGTTCTCCCACCGCGATCACCTTTTGAGTAGCTTGGTCCACCGCAATCAAGCTGGGTTCGTCAATAATTAAACCATAATCCTGAACCCAAATCCGGGTGCGGGCTGAGCCTAGATCGATGCCGAGTTTACGGTTAAGTTTGGCAAAGGGATTAAACATTGAGTTTTGATATTTAGTGTAAGGTATTACGGTTTATAGCGTTGAATAGGTGGTACAAGTACAGGGTATTAGATGTAGGGTATTAGGATATATGATATTAGGTACCGGTATTAAGATATCTGGTATTAGATGTAGAGTGTTGGAATATATGGTATTGGGTGTCTAACATCAATGATAAACCTTCCTTTTCTTTAATATTTCCTATTTTTGCTTACAACTGATATAATTCTATCATGCTTTTCAAATCAAACACATCTGGCGTCAATAACAAAACCAACAAACCAAAAACCAGCAAAAAAAACCAGCGGGAGCAAGATAATCAAAAAAAAGAGATAACTGCTCACGAGCTAATCCAGCCCCCCAAGATTTTAAATATACTAAACTCTAGAATCTTGTTCAGTTTGCTGTCGGCAATCATTGTCATCATTGGTTCTTACTTGGTTGTTCAATATGCCAATGGCAACTACCGTCTGACCAAACAGGGTTTGTTGCCAGAATCAGGCTTACTCAATGCTAACTCATTTCCCACTGGAGCTCAGGTTTTTATTGACGGTGAGTTGACCACGGCAACCGATGTTACTCTGTATCTCAGTCCTGGCGAATATCTTGTAGAGATTGTTAAAGAGGGGTACTCTCTCTGGAAAAAAACTTTACAGATTGAAAAAGAGCTAGTGACTCAAACTAATGCTAGGTTGTTTCCCACTGCCCCATCACTAACGCCACTAACCTTCACCGGAGCAGAAAATATTCTCCCCTCACCTGACGGTCGCAAGATAGTTTATTACACTGCCTCAGCCAGCACTCAGGCTAAAAACGGGCTTTATGTTTTAGAACTGAACGACAGTCTAATGCCTTTTCAAAAAACCTCAAGACAAATCGCTGAAGATGTACCTTTATATAATTTAGCTGACGCACTGCTTATTTGGTCGCCTGATAGCACTCAGCTGATGGTTTTGGCTGAGCTTAAACATCTCCTGATTGATGTCAATCAAAAAAACAACTTGCTAAACTTGCCTGACATTAACTTTAGACGCAATCAAGTTTTATCTGAATGGGAGGAGGAGATTTATCTAAGAGAAAGACAATATCTAGTTGAGTTTCCTGAAGAAATAGTTCAAGTTGCCACTCAATCGGCAAAAAACGCTTATATCTCTCCAGATAAAAAAAAGCTCCTTTACACTGCCACAGCTAGTGCTAACTTGCCAGAAAATCTAGTGCCACCCCTACCATCTACCAGTACCCAGACAGAAAATCGTAAAATCGAGCCAGAGAAGATTTATGTTTATGATGCAGAAGAGGATAAAAACTTTTTAATCGGGACCGAGACCGGCGAAAACACTGCTGTGGTTAAGGGTTTACTTGCAGATGACATCCTGGAAAAACTGCCTCGAACCCTGCTGGCATCACCTAGCGCTTTTACAAGATTACAAGGCGGAAATTTAGCAGAGACTGTGGCAAAGTTTAACACCTACCACAACTCCTTATTGATTAACACTTTACAGTGGCTACCTGATTCAAATCATCTAGTTTTTGTCCGCAACAATCATATAGAAATAATTGAGTTTGACGGCACCAACAATACCACGATTTACTCAGGTCCGTTTGCTAAAAACTTTCTTTATCCCTGGCCTGACGGTAGCCGATTGGTTATTTTAACCTCGTTCAGTCCAGATTCACCAAAAAATCTTTATTCGATAGAGTTGAAGTAAAATAAAGGCGGAGGTTAGAGGCGTGGGTATTTATTATGAGACATATGGTGCGCAGGAAAAATTAAAAATAACTTGCAAGCATTTTTTTAAAAATTTCTTTTCAACCCAACTCACTCTCGGAGTGTAGCTCAGATGGCTAGAGTGCGCGCTTCGGATGCGCGAGGTCGCAGGTTCAAGTCCTGTCACTCCGACAAAAAAAACAGCCCTCATAGTTCAACGGATAGAACAAAGGTTTCCTAAACCTTCGATCCAGGTTCGATTCCTGGTGAGGGCACAAAAATTTGGGGCGTTAAGTATTTGATAGAGAGAATGAAGTATGAGATATGAGACCGAGTTGAGATGTATCTATAGTTTAACTGGATAAAACATCGGTTTCCGGAACCGACAATGTGGGTTCAACTCCCGCTGGAGACACTTTTTTCAGAAGAGCTCAGTGTCCAGACAAAAAATCGCGTCAATCTAAGTATTAGACATGAGGCAATCATGGTCGCGAGTTTTTTAGTCTCGTTCGTGCTCAGCATAAACCAGGTTGCCCATGGGCCAATCATAATCAAACAACTCGTCGTCTCCAAAAACAATCTTGATCTCGTTTTCAGCAGCCTCGTCTTCAGAAGAAGCATGAATTAGATTAAACTGTTGACTCATGCCAAAGTCGCCTCGAATCGAGCCGGCCTCTGCTTTACGACCTAAAGTGGTGCCAACTAGCCTACGGACCACAGGCACAGCGTCAATCCCCTCCCAAACCATTGCTACGATCGGTTGAGAGCCCATAAACTCTTTAAGCTCGGTGAAAAAATCTTTTGCTCGATGCTCAGCATACCAGCGGTTAAGCATGCTGTCATTCATGATTGCCATCTTCATGCCAACCAATTTTAGACCCTTTTTCTCAAAACGACTGATGATCTCTCCAATCAGGGCGCGTTGAAGGCCGTCAGGTTTAACTAATACTGCGGTGCGTGTTGGTTTCATAATGGTGTTTAATATTTGATATTTAATAAAAGGCGTGAGATATAACCAGTAGAAAAACTCTCCTGCTATTTTTTTCTTTTTCAAACTGGCGATGTTACTACGGTTTCCTGATAAAGGCTTTCTTACAAAAGTTTCCTGATAGAGGCTTCCTCGCAGAGGCTTTCTGGTCAGGGAATTCCTAGTCAGTACTCCCAGATCAATGCCATTCTACCACTCCTTACTTTACCATCGCGACCCTAACCTGGTCTTTTTTAATAATCTGCTCTGCCAATCTTTGCAGTTGTTTCAAACTAACCTTCTTGATCTCTGCAATTATATCATCAGGATCCTCAATCCGTCCAAGTAAAGTTTTGCTCAATCCGTACTGCTGAGCCACAGAATAAGAATGCTCGAGACTTAAAAAAATCTTGCCAATTAAATAATCCTTTGCACGCTTTAACTCCTCTGCAGTAACCGGCTGAGTGCCATCTGCGATTTTTATAAACTCGTTAACAATAATCTTGATCGCTTCTTCTACCCGCTCGCTGTTCACGCCAGCACTAGCGCCAAACATCCCGCCGTCATGATACTGGCTTACCTCAGAATAAACATAATAAGCCAAGCCAGCTTGCTCACGAACAACATCAAACAAGCGGGAGCTACGATTACCGCCTAAAACTGTTGATAACACTGTTAAAGCAAAACGCTGTGGATCACCACGCCTCAAGGCTGGCCAGCCTAGGACAAGGTGAGCTTGCTCGGTGGCTCGTTCGTGCCTAATTAGTTTCCTGCTAGAAATTGGGTTGTCTGATAAAAAAGAGTCTCGTTTTTGCTGATGAGGGTTGGTTTGTTGGTGAGGGTTAGCTTGCTGATGAAGGCTGGTTTGTTGAGGAGAGTTAACTTGCTGATGAAGGCTGGTTTGTTGAGGAGAGTTGGAGTGCTTTCTAGACCGACTAGCCTGTTCTGCAAAACCGCCAACCTGTTTCTCAAGCTGCTCTCGTCTTTCAGACTGCTCTCGTCCTTCAGACTGGTTCCGACCTTTAGGCTGTTCCCGTCCTTCTGGCCGACTGTTGAATATCGCCTCTACCTCATTAAAAAAATCAGCCCGAGTTAATACTTGTGCATCACCAGCAATGACTAGCACCATGTTTTCTAAACCATACCAATCATTTAAAAAACCTGTCAACTTTTTAGCATTCAAGCTTGCTACTGATTTTAGATCACCGCTAATGGGATGACCCAAACCAGAACCTTGATACACCATCTGCTCAAACTCATCTGAGATAAAATCATCAGGTGCATCGCGATGCATCCGGATCTCTTCGGCAACAACCAACTTTTCTGCTTCAATATCCTCATCTCTTAACAAAGGATAAAAGATCAGCTCCTTTAAAATCTTTAAACTGAGAGGCAGATGCTTGCTGGCTACAGTGACATAGTAACCAGTACTTTCCTTGCTGGTAAAAGCGTTAGATACAGCTCCAACGCTATCTAGGGCTATCGACAGTTCCAAGCTAGTGGGATAAGCGCGAGTGCCTTTAAAAACTAGATGCTCAAGCAAGTGAGCCACTCCAAACTGGCTTTTGTTTTCAAATCTAGAGCCAGTGTTCACCACCAATAAAGCAGTGACTGATTTTAAAGCAGGAAGCGGAATGGTGATGACCTCCAGTTTGTTTTTTAAGATCTTGGTCTGCGTATTAAACATTTGAGTGAGTTTTAAATTTAACTAAACAATCATGATTAACTTTAGTATTTTAACATCTATTCACTAAGAGCTGTTGATAGATGAAAAAAGATCGTTTGCAAAACTCGATGAATATATTTCTGTCTCTAATAAATTTCTACCTCAACTCAAAGAAATAACACAAGATGTCACGCAGTTTTGATAGAAAAAGATACTTAAATCATGCTTAAGTTCTTAATTTATATATTAAATAAAGAATAAAACCCAAATATGTTGAGTATATAAACTGCTCAACCTCAATTCAAATATTTTTAAAAAAGAATACTCTACCAGATGAAAAATTGTTATTCTAAGTTGCAGAAATTTCCTTTTAAAAAGTATTGTTTCATATAAATTAGATATTTTAGCCTGCTGATATTAAATAAACATAAACCAAACTTCTATGATTTTTTTAAAAAACTTGAATTTTTACAGGAGCAAAAAATTTATTAACCTTTGCTCCTCTCTGCTTTATTATTGATTTTGAACACTTTTTGTCTTGAGTTAAACTCTTTTTAAATAAATTTATTTACGTTAAATAAAACTGCCACTTGCAATGTGTTCAAAAAAATGTCATATTATTTTTTAAGCCCTTTAACATCCAATGGTGATAAGTTTGCTCAAATATTTTAAGCAAACTTTATTCTTCGGTTTTTGTTTATTTTCTGCTATTTTTCCTTTTTGAAAATTGCACTTATGCCGTTGCAATTTATTCAACCAAAGTACAACAAAAACCATGCTTTTTTAATTACCTTTTTTGGCAGAGTTATTTTTAAAGTAACTTTAAAAAAAACAGTCTGTCAAATATCTTTTGCGATTTAAAAAGCTAAGCTTTTCCTCAGTAGTAAAGCGGTAATTCTACAAAAATATATCCAAATATAACTTTGTAGAACAAAAATCCTGTTTCATTACTTATAAAAGCCAAAAAGATCGACCATTGGTAACAAGATGAATCGTACCTAGTTCATCTGTGCGCAAGATCTGAGAGTTAATTTCTTGCAAAGCCTGGAGTACCTCTGGGGAAGGGTGACCAAATTTATTGTTTGAACCGCAACTAATCACGGAAATTTCGGGTTGGGTTTTTTTAAAAAAGGGTTGGCTTGAACTAGTTTTAGAGCCATGATGCCCTATTTTTACAGCCTCAGCTTTGGTTATCAAACCCTGACCCATTAATGCTAACTCGTTTTTTTCAACCGCGTCACCCATCAGCAATAGATCAAAATCAAGATATTTTAACAACATGACGATTGACCGCTCGTTTTCATCCCCTTTGTTAAGCATTGAGGCGGGCACTGCGTCCGATAACATTGTTTCGGCAAAACGAGATAAATCAGTGTTTAACATTGGAAGCAGACTATCGGTTGGTGATAAAATCAGTAACTCTCCTCCAGGCGAAAAAACGATTCTACGCCCTAAAATACCGGTTCTAAGCATTGTTGGGCTGTTTGTATCACTGTTCACCACTTTAAGCAGTTTTTTAAACACCTCAGCCTCGCTGACATCGGTTAAAAACAGATTAGCGACTTGATAATTAGTAAAAACATCTGGTAATCCGCCGATGTGGTCATCATGTTGATGCGTGGCTAGTACCACCTCCAACTGTTTGTCCCAAAATGGCAGATGCTGATTAAGACAATCCAACACTTGATCATTGTAACCAGCATCAATCAACATCTGCCAAGATTTATACTTGAGTAAAATCGCATCACCCTGACCAACATCACAAAAAATAACATGAAGATTGTCATCAGGCCACTGCCTGACTACTTGAATAATAAATCCCAAAACAATTAGCAAGCACAGGTTTAAAAATGTTTTGTACATATTTTTTTCAATGATGCAGTTGATAAGTAATCTCTTATTTTGCAAAAACTCTAATGGCTAGAGGCCTGATTTTCTGCCTGGTTTGGCGAGTTTGCCACCACCAACCAACCACACCCCACCCCAGATACCACAACACGGTTTGGGTGGTATTAAACTCAGGTATGATGACCGCTCCCACATCTAGTTGGGTAAAATAGTGACTAACTTGCAAGAAAAAATTAAGCGGAAGAGTTGTTAAAAAACCAAAAACTTGAGAAACTCTTTCGAGGTTGGCAAGATAAGCTGTAATCTTTGCAAAAACAGGAATCTTTGGAAAGTTAGGAATCTTTGCCTGAACTACAGGGTTTGCCAGAGTAACAGGCTTGACCAAATTCGAGGTTAAAACTACTCCAGCACACCAGCCAAACCAGATTAAGCCTAAGGTCACTAACACAGGCAGAACGCCAGACAACAAGCTGTTGGTAATGATTGACAACAGGCTGAACTCTCCCCAAGTAGCACTGATTAACGGTAATAAAGCAAGTTGCACAGAAAAGAACAGGGCTAAGTTGCGTGCAAAATAGCGATATAAAGTTTTTAAGAAGTAAACCAAAAAACCATCCCTGTTGCTTGTCGTCTTTTCAAACCTACCTGGTTGTAACCAACCTTCTGCCAGAAATGTAAATACTGGAGTTAACAGGATGATTCCGGCAGTTGCCAGGACTGAAAAACGTAATGAAAGCGAGTCTACCAGGCTGAAATCCATTAAAATTATGATCAGGGAAACAAAAACTAAGGATCTTAAGGGCTTTAGTTGCTTAAAACCCAACCTTCTCACCAGTAACGATAGCCCTGTCATCAGGACAGCTCTTTGCATTGATGGCCCTTGCCCGCTCATGTACCAGAAGCAAAGCGCGCTTAACAGCAACAAAATCGTCTTTAAAAAATAGTTGCAGTATGAACCGATCTCTAATAAAAAAGAGATCGCTTTTGAAAAGATAGAAACATTAAAACCTGACGCTGACCAAATATGCAACATCCCCATAATTTTAAAACTGTGATATAAACTGGAGTTAAGTGAGTTTTGAGCGCCAAACATGAGTCCAAACATTAAGTTGGACAACTGATCACCAATGAGCCGGTTGCTCTTCTCCAGGCTAAGAGATTTAAAACTCAAAATCTCGTTTTCTAAAAAACAAAACCAATATTTAAGCGAACTTGCAAAAAGACTAATAACTGAAATTAACGGACTGTTCATGGTTTTTATAATCAAGTTATTTGTTAGCAGATGATATGCAATGATTGCTAACTGAAAAAAGTTTCCAGATTAAAGAGTTGGTTGGCAGTTAAGAAGCAAAAAGATGACAATTAAAGCAGTGCAACCAAGAAAACTACAACTGAGTTTGGTCAAGATTTCCTCAAGTAGGAACAGCTAGTACTGTTGGTGATGAACAGTTTATACTCTCAATTTGTACAAAATTTTAAAAAAACTCGGTCTGTTTTGGGTTAAATATATTTATTGCAAACTTTGCAATAATATTAATATATCTTAATTAGTATAAATAATATCCAATATAGTAATGCAACAATAATTAGTTTGTATTTTGCACTGATACGAATTGATAATATTCAATGCGTTAATAGTAAATTCGGATTTTTTGTACAATTTTTTTGTTAATTTTGTACAAGATTTTTTAATTTTTTTAAGCATCAATCCATTTTTTTCAAAAAGTATAATATCTTATAATAATCACCTATAATTCTTATTATTTCATCATTTGTTGCTTACGCTCACTTTATGCTTGTTTACTCGTTGCCAATCTTTATAAGCAAACATATGGTTCTATTTTTTCTAGTGTTGCATTACCGATCCCGCTCACTTTTAACAGATCGTTAATACTTGAGTATGGTCTTCCTTCAATAATCTTGGTCGCTGTGGCCGGACCCACACCAGTTAATGTTTGCAACTGCTCACTACTGGCGTTATTAATTGAGATACAACCACCTTGGCTCCCAGATTGCGCTCCGGTTGTGTTTAAGCCTCCAGAGCCCTCTTGCTGAGATAACAAATAATCCTGATCTTCTTGAGAAACTTGAAGCGGTTGGGTGCTTGGCGCAACAAGATTACCTTGAGTTCTAGATTCTCCGCTTGCGCCTCCAGAAACACCGGTTTGGGTTGTTTGACCATTTGCGTCAGGACTGGTTGCGCTCCCTGTTTGTGAGCTTGAACCGCTAGTGCTACTGCCAACTTGGATACTACCAGCCGATACTTGACCTCCTAAACGACAGTATTCTGCAAGTAGGTTAGAAAGCTCCTGTTCTTGCTTAAAAGGAATATAAACCCTTTGCTCATCAGTAAGCCTTTGAGCTAGGTTAAAGTTTCTAATAATGTATTGCTGATCAGCATCCTCTGTCAAACCACCTGCCAACTTGAACAAATCACCCAATCTGTGAAAAAAATTTAGCTGATATACGCCTGGTGACTCAACTGCCCCTAAAATCTGAACCGTGATCTGGCCCAATCCTTCAGGTAACGGCTGAAACTCTGTGGCAGAACTCGAGTTTGCGTTACAAGTATAAGCCAAGTTGGCAGTTTCTGTGGTTGTTGATGAGTCGGTTTCTGTGG
>CAZCXA010000010.1:1815-9328 GCA_964502565.1 uncultured Pseudomonadales bacterium | reverse complement strand
AGTTTCTGTGGCTGTTTCTGAATCGGTTTCAAGAGAAGCCTGATTTATTTCTGCGGACAAACAAACCTGAGGACGCTGTTCGTCAACTAAATAAACACACTCTGGCACTTGAGCATGATCTAAAAGATTAAGCCCGCCCCAACCAACCGAAGCAATGCCTAGAATAAAAAAGGCGATTGATAAAATCGTGCGCCAGAGCTTGGCATTAATCTTAAAACTTGGTCGTGGTTGAGGATTTGTTGCAGGTGCTAAGCTAGGTTTTCGCAACAGGTTAATCTTGAAACCAGGCTTAGACTTGAAAAGTTTGAGTGACATAATAACCAGTTTAAATAAGAAAACTGACATCAACCGTATAAAAGTTAAAGGAAAAACGGCAAAGAAAAATTAAAAACCACAAAAAAAGGGAGAAAAGCCTCAAGAAAAATTAAAGGAAAATCTGAACGAAAAAGCCTCAAGAAAAATTAAAAGAAAATCTGAACGAAAAAGCCACAACAAAAAAACCGCAAAAAAAACAGAGAGAGATTACAAGAAAAATTTATCAGTTAAAAATAGGAGAAACGCGCAAACCCAGAAAATAAATTAAAGTAAGACAAAAAACTCTAACCTACTCATACCTTAAAGCATCTAGAGCATGAGTTCTCTTGGCTCTGTTAGAAGGATATAGTCCAGTCGCCAACCCCACCACCATTGATAAAACAAAAATCGAGATAATAAAACCCAAGGGCGCAACAAACAAGTTAACACTAGGCGCATCTCTAAAAAGATTAAAAAGTAGATTAACTAAATATCCTAAACCAGTGCCAAGTGTCACGCCTAACAATCCTCCTAAACAGCCGATTAAAAGTGACTCAATCATAAACAAGCGCAACACATCAGTGTCGGTGGTGCCAAAGGTTTTCATTACCCCGATTTCTCTGGTTCTTTCAAGTAAGGAGATTGTTAAGGTGTTAAACATGCCAAAGATCGCAACCAAGAGCGCAATCATGCCAAACAAGCCTAGTAAGAATCTCATAACAGTAAAAAGTTTGTTCACCTGCAAGAGGGTGTCGGCTAAACTTTGAGTAGTAAAACCCAACGCCTCGATGTGAGTGCGGACTTGTGATAACATCTCTTCGCTTTTTCCTAGAATTTTCAAGGTGGTGAAGCGGTCAGCGCCCATACTTTCAAGATCTCCTAAAGGCGTAATAACGATCGAGCGGTTGTCTTGAATCACGCCAACAACCTTGTATAAAACCGAGTTACTTTTAACCTTACCGCTCAAGCCTGAGATAACTCCTCCGCTTAACACATATTCTAGATTGATTGTTTTGCCTAATATTTCTTCAGGTGGAGTCTCCCAAATACTGATCAATCCGGTTGAAACTATGATCTCTTTTTCACCTTCTCGAGCAACATCTATCACTGCTAAACTGGTTTTTAATTCTTGGGTTTGCTCTGCTTCTCTTTCTTGTGCTTCTAAAATGGCAGAAAGCTCGGCTACATCTGTTTCCTCCTCGTCCTCAACAGCGGTGCGGACACTACTAGTTACTGCCCCAATGGTTGCTTCAAGAGCTTGTTCATCCTTACCCAGCATACTGTTCTCTAAACCAGTTGAAGCTGTGGCTTCGCCCAACACTTGACCTTCTCTGTCTAAGTTATCTAACTCATTTAACTCTTTATCTGATTTTTTATCTTGAGCATCTGCTTGATCTTGAGCCTTTTCAAACAAAACTTGCTGTAGTTTATCCTCAACAATAATTTCTTCAGGAGAAAGAATATGGGTATCAAGTTGAGGTAAATAGCCGTTATGTGCAAGTTGCTCCCCATTTTCATTAACTAGGGGCGTATAAACTGTAGGCGCTTGTTCTAGATACAAAGGAACCGCGGTTTTTAACCAGCGTCCAAACCAGTTGCCGGCTGTATCTAGAAAGGCCTTGCCCTTGGTGTCAACCGATTGATAGGTACTACCCCACACTTCCTGAGCCGAGTAAGTGTTTAAAAGACTACCTCGAACATAACCTATGACTTCAGCATTGGTTTTAGGCTCAGTTCTAAGAGGTAGATAAACATCGTCCTTAACTCTAAAACGGATGGTGGTATTATCAATAAAATCACCGATCTCAAACAGCTGGCCTTCTTGTGTTTCACCTAACACATTCCCAGCTTGAGCCATAATTTCTTTTAACTCTTCAATCTTCTCTTGGTAATTACTATAGCGTTCATTTGCCTCAGGTGAAAAAAGCGTGCCAGTAACAGGTAGATAGTTGGAGTATTCTAGAAAATCATTTTGAGTAGAGATGACCACCACATCGGTTTTGGAGTTGTTATATTCTAGAGTACCAGCAGCGCTAATGGCTGGAGAAACCGACTCCACCCCACTAATCTGCGCGATCTCTTCTGCTGAGTCTCGATTTAGCACCAGGGCTGTTGAGGCACTTTGAACATCAGCGGTCTTGGTGGCTCCGGGAAATATCAACCGACTAGTAACTATGTCTTGCAAACCATAAGCAAATGACACTAAAAAGATGATTGCCCCTGATCCTAAAGCTATTGCCCCGGTGGTGACCAAGGTGCGAGAGTGCGAGTAAATCAGGTTTTTAATGCCAAGCTTAAATAAGAAATAAATACTTAACTGTCCTTCCTGAGCCAAGAAAACCATTGAGCTGATCTTTTTTTGGACCTGTCTAACTAACAAGACTATTTTTTTTCTTAAAGTTTGCAAGATTTGATCTAGTTTATAAAAAAAACTGCGTATCAAATAAAAAACAGGTTGAGTGAGTTTTTTAGCAATCTTGTTTAAAACTATGACTGTTATTTCTGAAAGTAAAAGCAGGCAGTTGAGTAAAAAAATCACTACTGAAAAAATCGTGTTGAAAACAAATAACAAGGCTTGCTTGAGTGACTTACTCTGCCAGTTAGACCAAAATAACTGAACTCGAGACCAACATAACTGAAATGGATGAAAAAACCGCTGGGGTTGGTCACTAACTTGACCATTAGAACGATCCTTAGGTTGACCCTTAGGTAGATCCTTAAGTTGACCTTTAGACAAAAGCTGGTCTTGAGATTTATTGCTTGTTTTCATTTATTAAATCATTTATTAAATCATTCACCTTAATTATTAAATCAACCATCATTTTCATCAGTCAAGATTAACCCGTCTTTCATACTAATTCTCCTGGTAGCAAGTGGCAAATAACCAATATCGTGCGTGACCATCAAGATCATTCTACGATCTACTCTATTTAGTTTGACCAACAACCTGATGAGCTCAGCACCTGTTTTAGAGTCAAGATTACCGGTTGGCTCATCTGCAATCAAGATATAGGGTTCAGCTGATAAGGCTCTGGCCACAGCCACTCTTTGTTGTTGACCACCAGATAGTTCATTAGGATGATAGTGCGCAAATTCGAGCATGCCAACCTCCTCTAAAATCTTGAATGATCGTTCTTTAGAAGCTTTTTCACCCTGCCCCGCAAGCCAAAGCGGATAAGCAACATTCTGCCAAACCGATAAAGACTTGATCCAGTTTGACTGTTGAAACATCATGCCTATCTTTTGACGTCTATAGTTGGTTCTGTCATCAGCTTTCAGAGAGTAAAGATTTTTACCTCTGAGATATACCTTGCCCCGAGAGGGCTCTTCTAAACCTAAAACAGTATGAAGCAGTGTGCTTTTACCACAGCCTGAGGGTCCATAAATAATCACGAACTCTCCTGAGTATAAATTTAATGTTATATCTTTTAACACTCGCACCTGTTGTTTACCAACCGGAAAAGATTTAGAAACCTTATCAAGTTTAATCAAGGTATGGTGGGAACGAGGTTTTTTTTCAGGTAATTGACTCTCGATTTCCTCAATATTAAACAGGACATCCTTGTTATCAACTCCCTGCTCCTTGTTATCAACTCCCTGCTCACTTATAACTGGATCAGCCATGTTATTTATTGCATAACCCAACTCGTTTTTATCTTTATTGACTGGTGGTGCTGATGGTGGCGCTGATTGATGATTAAACATTTTTATTAATAACTTTCTTAAGTTAAAACTTTTCTACCATCTTAAAAAGCCAAAGATTTCCTCTAGATTCTTAAGCACAATATCAAAAGCTGCCTGCTGAGCTGTGGGTGTCACCACCACCATATCATCGGTGGTGGTAATGTTTCCGGCTAGATCGGTTGCCTCGACCTTTAAGTGATAAGACTGAGTTGGCGCAAGATCGCGCAACACCATAACATGTTTCATGGTGCCTTCAGCAGTTTTTTCAGTAGAGTTGGAAAAGCTTGCACCCGAACCAAGACCCCAGTGGATCTGTCCATAAGCTGGTTCATCAGTCTCCCAAGAGATTATGATCGAGGCTTTAGCCTCGGAGCCTGTGCCTGAGATCGGGGTCTCGATGATTAAGTTATTTATTTCTGGGGGACGCGTATCTACTCCAGTTACATAGCGTACTGGGTCAGAAATAACCTCATTACCATGCTCGTCAACACCTCTCACCGTCAAAACATACATTGCTCCATCACTAAGACCAGAGATCCGTTGAATGTGACGTTTGTTTAAATCTCCTTGATAAATGGTTTGCACCTCTCCTGAGGGGATGGCTGGCAATACAGCCAACTCCTCCTGAGATAGTTCTTGCAAAGCATTAATGTTAAGCGTTTGTCCACTCGGAGTGTCAACCAACAACTTGTCACCCATTCTGGTTCTAGATAACGCGGACAAGTCTAGATCTACAGGTTGGTACTGAACAGCCCCGGTGGTGGGCACGTTGGTCGCCCAGGCTAAAACTAGGGTTGCACCGGTTGCTTCCTGATCAGTGTTTAAAAGTAAAGCTGTCACTTTGGGAAAGGTCAAGGTGCTAAAGGTGTAATCTTCACTTGCAATATCAGAATCATCAGCGGTTATACCCTGAATTCTAAAATGGTACTGAGTAGAGTGTTCCAGATTGGACAACCTAACGGTATGGGTGGATTCATCAGGCGTGACCGAGACATTAACCGAGTCTTCATACTCAGTGGTTAAGCCATAACTAACTTGAGATGAGGCTAAAGAGGCGGTGTTCCACTGAATAACAGCAAAGTTAAGACCAACATCGGTGATCTCAACATTACTGATATCAGCGCTATTTAAAGTGGTAAAACTATAATCAGCAGAGTAAGCCTTAGCTCTATCGTAGCCAACTAAACTTGAGTCATCTAAAGAGTGAACTCGATAATGATAGGTTATTCCAGGACCTAAACCTGTAACTTTAATACTGTGTGAAGAGGTGGCTGTGGTAGAAGAAGCTGCTGAGCCATACTCGCTGGTTCTGCCATACTCAACCGTACCAAAAGACTCCCTGCTGGTTTGCCAAGAAATGGTCGCGGTGGTTGAGCCCACCGAGACGACCGGCACACCACCTGGGGCAGGCGGATCAGTGTATCTACCCATTGGCGACTCACTCACCACATTAGAAAATAAAGAAGGGCTGTTAGCATTGTCAACTGCCCTAACCTTATAAGAGTAGCTTTGTTCAAAGGTTAAGTTTGTGTCAGTATAAGCACCTGAAGAAACATTGCCGATCTTAGTATAGGTGTCACCTTCATCTGCAGAACGATAAACATCATAACCGACCACTCCTGAATCATCGTCAGGCTCGTTCCACACTAAGGTTAACCGCCAAATTTTACTGTCGCGGTTAGAGGTGTCAGAGATGGTTAAGTTTTCCGGAGCTGTGGGTGCGGTGGTAGAGGCATAAAACTCGACACTGGCATAAGCATCAAAGTTGCGATTACCATAACCGGTAACAGTGTTAATATTATTATCTTCAGCCACGATGTAAAAAGTATTTTTGTCTTGTTGAGTGGCTAAGGCAACATCAACTAAAGCTCGCTCCACCGTCTCAGCACTGGTGGTTTCGGTCATGGTTGAGGCAGAAGGTGTACAGTTAACACAATAATAATACTTGGAGATCTCTCCTGAATAACTTTCTGGCTTGTCCCAAGAAACCTTAAAAACATTACTACTGGCAGGGTTGTCAGAGGAAGTTTCTGGAGTAATAACCAGATTGGTTGGTGCGGTTGGTGCGGACTGGTTGTAGTAAAACGGCGCAACCGCGACGTTGCTAGCAATAGCTGAGTAGTTGCCTGCGTTGTCTACTGTTCTGACAAAGAACATGTTCTGACCTTCGCCATAGGCGGTCACACCCACCGCCATCCTGTCATCTGGACCGCTTGTAGCTTGCCATTGACTGAATGGATCCTCAGGATCGGTTGCACCGGTTTTGTACTCATAATGAGAAACACCAGAACCGCCTTCATCAACTGCTGGAGGCCAGTAAAAATCAAAGCTATTATCTGCGCTATAACCCACGGTTGTAGAAGCCACCGAGGCAGGAACGCCAGGAATAGTGGCATCATATTTATAAGTGAACAGGTGCGCTGGTGTTTCACTGATATTACCAGCATTATCAAGGGTTTGTAAATACAGATAATATACTCCGTCTGAGAGCTGGCAATGGCTAGGATTGCTACCGATGGTGATACTACCACCTTGTTCTAAAGGATCAGTAATATAGCTGTAACAGTTATCACCAGTGTGATTGATCGGGATAGCATCTTGAGTCTTGGTAAGCAACACATGATAGCCGTGAATTCCTGAGGAGGCCTGATCAGACGGTTCCGGATCCTCACCTGGCAACCAACTAAACTTGGGATTTGCATAGTTGTACCAATTGCCAGATGTGAGGTTAGGTTCTGTTTGTTCATTATTGGCAAAACCTAGGGCTGACACGGTTGGGTTGTTGGGCTCGGTTGTATCCTCGATATAACTCACTACCATACCGGTGATTGCGGGTGACTGGGTTTGGTTTGATTCTGTTGAAGTCAACTCGGCTTTCCACTGAAGGTATCTTCTGGGATTTGAGGCTACCAAGTAGTTGTTGCCTGACAGTAAAGACACCGGTTGCCAGTCTGACCAAGACTCAGCACTGGCCCGCGTGCGAGTAAAGTAGTTAATCGAGCCGATTGTAGGATCAACTGAGTCGGTTAAGGTGAGCGGAGTATTGCCCCAAGCACCATTGGCTTGGAGATCGATCTCAGGAGAGGTGTAGGTGCCGGTTTCTTGGTAGCGATCATCTGCTTCGGCAAAAGAGGTGTGGGTGGTTAAGCCTTGGTAGTAAAGATCAGCCACCTCGTCTTCGGTAAGGGCAGAATCAAAAATGCGGAGGTCGGAAAAGGTGGAGTTAGACTGCTTAGCATTTGTTGTCCCAACTCGCAAAAGATCAGTTGTTGTTACACTATTGTAAGAAGTAATATCTCGCTCATCAACTAGCTCACCATCAATAAATATCTTCATGATATTGTTAACATCATCATAAATGTAAGCGATATGATGCCATTGATCTTTCCAGTTTTCATAAATTGTTTTACCTATCCTTATTCGAGACCCTGTTGATGGAATGACTTCGGCAAAAATCTCAAATCTATTACTAATAGAAACAACATAAACTCTAAAACAGTTGACCTTCAAAGGATTTGTATCAAGTAATCCATAA
>CAZCXA010000010.1:0-1715 GCA_964502565.1 uncultured Pseudomonadales bacterium | reverse complement strand
CCAAACCGTCTGTCTTCAGCCTCAGCAGTTAAACTACCTGTTAATCTCCACCAACCGCCACCGGTGTCGGTGTAGGTAGTGGCAACTGGCTCCTGATGAAAATACAGCTGAGCAATATTGTTTGTTACCACTCCACCAATATTGCCGGTTGTACCATCATAAACATAGGCACTTAAGGTATGAGTTGCGGTTGAGTTAGGATTGATGCTGGTGGTGTACTCGTCAACTTGAGTATCAGCAACTAACTTAACAGAGTTATCACCAAATTTAGTATAGACCTCGGTTGTGTTGAGACTGGGCTCTAAAGCCTCAAAGTTGGTAAAGGTGGCATCATAAGGATTGGAGTTGGCGCCCCCGTTATCAGTGCCAAAGTAAAGAATCGAGGGAGCTGAGGCAAACGCGGTCACTTCTGAGGCAGAAGCCTGTTGAACTCCGTCAACCAAAAGCTCTAAACTACCACCGTCAAGATAATTAATTTGTATGGTATAGGTTGTGTTGACATCGAGCGTAGGGTTGGACCAGTCAGCATTAACAACCTGACTGTTAAAAACGCCGGTTAACCTGAGAGTGGAGTCATCATGGCGATAGAGTTTTAAGTAATTATCTGCATCATGACAAAGATGGACGATCACCGGAGAGGTGACACCAAACTTGTTAGCATTGGCAAAAGAGTGGCGCGGGGTAAACTTGAACTTAAAACTACCCTGTTTGGTAGTGAGTTTATCAGTGATAGGTTGGGTTAAGACAGAGGCGCCAGCCACTCGCAAGCCTGAGTCTTCAGTAGAGTTTTCTTGAGAAGCAGGGGTGACGGTGAGGGAGACATCAGAGAGGGCAATGCCATAAATATCATCGTAGATAACATCATGATTGGTTCCATTCGTGCCTAAATGTAAATATCCTGTTGTAGAACTTGCCTTCCGTAAAACATATTTAAGATGTAACCACTCATTTGCAACAGTACCAGAAATACCAGGCATTGAATTACCAGTAGCGCCTTGTTTCTGATGTCTCCACCCTTGATAAGATGCTGTTAGAGAAATATTAGCTGTAGTTTTATATCCCCACACGCCTAAGGTTGTCCAACTACCCACTGGTCGAGTAACATTAGAAGAGGCATATCTTTTGAATGCGTAAGCTCCAGAATAAATAATTCTAGTTGCTGAAAACCCAGAATGATTATTTACCAACTCCTGTCTAGACTCAGTCACACCAAACTCTCCCACACCCCACCCGATTGGTTTCCACGGATCACCGCTCCCCACCTCTGCACTCGGATTATCAATCAAGTTTTCATACAACTCCACCTGATGAAAATGCACCTCGCCGTCATTGCTCGCATTAACCAGCTTGACAGTGATGGCGGTCGTGTTTGCAGTGACCCAGTCATAACCTAACTGGCCACCGTAACGATTCACGGTGGGTAGCTCAAAGGTAAAAATCATGTTATCAGGGCTGGTGCGCGTCGAGGTGGTGGTGCCAGCAAACTCGGTTAAATCATGGCCATTGGTTTCGTCATAGATGAAAACTTTTGGCTGACCAATCTCCTCTCCATCGCCGTTGTTGGCAATGGCTCGAAAAACATAACTTTTTCCTGGAGTTAAGTTAGTCAGGGTGTACTTAATACCTTGATTAGCAGAGTTAGAGGTGATTTTATAGCCACCAGCAAAGATTTTTTCTTCAGTGGATAGGGCGTTGATCGAAACTATTTTATCACT
>CAZCXA010000009.1:0-31502 GCA_964502565.1 uncultured Pseudomonadales bacterium | reverse complement strand
TGACCAAATTACTGGCAAAAACCCCAAAACCGATGAGGACGAGGTTAGAAACTTAGTCCCTGAAGAAAAATTTTGCGGTCTTGCTTTTAAGATTCAAACCGACCCTCACGTTGGCACCCTAACCTATGTCAGAGTTTATTCTGGGGTTATGAAGGCTGGTAGTTATGTTTATAACTCCAGCTCAAATGAAAAAGAAAGAATCGGTCGGTTGTTGTTGATGCACTCCAATGCAAGAGAAGAAATTCAAGAAGCTCGAGCAGGTGAGATTGTGGCTATCATTGGTTTAAAAAACACCTCTACAGGCGATACTTTATGTGATGAAGAGAGTCCGATCGTGTTAGAGAGAATAATTTTTGCAGAGCCGGTTATTTATTTAGCAATTGAACCCAAGACTAAAGCTGATCAAGAAAAGATGGGGGTAGCTTTAAACAAGCTCAGCAACGAAGATCCTACTTTTGAGGTTAAGGTTGATCCTGATTCAGGACAAACCTTGATTGGCGGTATGGGAGAGTTGCATCTGGAAGTGTTGGTGGAAAGGATGAGAAGAGAGTTTCTAGTTGATGCTAATACTGGAAAACCTCAGGTTGTCTACCGAGAAACCATTATGCAAAACTCAGAAGGTGAAGGCAAATATATCAAACAATCTGGGGGTCGTGGTCAATACGGTCACTGTTTACTTAGAATCGAACCTTTAGAAAGAGGTATGGGCTATGAGTTTGTTAATGAGATTAAGGGTGCAGCTATCCCTCGCGAGTTTATTGCTCCAGTGGACAAGGGCATACAAGAAGCCATGGAGCGTGGTTATCTAGCTGATTATTCTTTAACAGATTTGAAGGTCACATTATATGACGGTACTTATCATGAGGTTGACTCGAGTGAGGTTGCTTTTAAAATGGCTGGTTCTTTAGGACTAAAAAATGCACTTTCAAAAAATAAAGTCGTTTTAATCGAGCCGATCATGAGTGTTGAGGTTACCTCGCCTAAAGAGTTTATGGGTGATATTATTGGAGATTTAGGTAGTCGCAGAGCTCAGATCAAAGGGACAAAAAATCGCGGTAATGCCGTGATTATTACTGGGTTGGTTCCGCTCGCAGAAATGCAGGGATATGTCACGATTTTACGGAGCATGACCCAGGGTCGAGCAAGTAGCGTAATGTTGCCTTCTCATTATGAAGTGGTACCTGCTCAGATTTCTAATCAAATTGTTGAAGAAAGGAAGGGTCCTGTTTCTGTAAAAAAATAAGCCAGACAGCGACAGCTTCACTTTAGTCTAGTTTTCAGTTAAAATATACTTTAGTCATTAATATTAACTAACAACTAAATAAACAAGGAGTCAACATGTCAGACAAAACAAAGTTCAGTCGAACTAAACCCCATGTCAACATTGGTACTATCGGTCACGTTGATCACGGCAAAACTACCTTAACTGCCGCCATTACTCACGTGCTTGCCAAAAAAGTACCTAGTGACATTAATCAACCTCTAAAGTATGAGGATGTAGAGAATAGCGAGGAGGAGGTGGCACGTGGTATTACTATTAACATTAAGCATATCGAGTATGAAACTGAAAAACGTCACTATGCTCATATTGATGCCCCTGGTCATGAGGACTACATTAAAAACATGATCACCGGTGCTGCTCAAATGGACGGCGCAATCTTGGTTGTCGCTGCCACTGATGGCTCAATGCCTCAAACCAGAGAACACATCTTGTTAGCAAAACAGGTTAATGTGTCCAAGATTATTGTTGCATTAAACAAGGTTGATATGGTCGAAGATGAGGAGTTGCTGGATTTAGTTGAGATGGAGATTAGAGAGTTACTCACCAAGTATGGTTATGATGGTGAAGAAACTCCGATCGTGAGAGTGTCCGCTTTAAAAGCACTTGAAGGCGATGAAGCTCAACAAGATAAAATCATGGAGTTAATCAACACGGTTGATGAATACATTCCTGAGCCAGTTCGAGATCTTGATAAAGACTTCTTGATGCCGGTTGAAGACATTTTTGCTATTAAAGGCAGAGGCACGGTTGTGACCGGTAGAATCGAGACCGGAATCGTAAAAGTGGGAGAAACAGTCTCGATTATTGGTTTTGATCACGACACCGACACCACTGTTACCGGAGTAGAGATGTTTAGAAAATTACTGGATCAGGGTCAAGCTGGAGATAATGTTGGTCTTTTACTAAGAGGAATTAAGCAAGAAGATATTCAAAGAGGACAAGTGGTAGCTAAACCAGGAAGTATTAAAGCTAAGTCAAAGTTTGAAGCCGAGGTTTACATCTTAAAGAAAGAAGAAGGTGGACGCCACAAACCTTTCTTTACTGGTTATAAACCACAGTTTTATATCAGAACAACTGATGTCACAGGCGAGATCAAGTTGCCTGAAGGTGTAGAGATGGTTATGCCTGGCGACAATGCTAAGATGTCGGTTGAGTTGATTGCTTCGGTGGCTTTAAACGAGGGCTTAAGATTTGCTATCAGAGAAGGAGGCATTACTGTCGGAGCAGGAGCCATTACAAAAGTTATTGAGTAATTATGGATAATTAAGAAACAACCCCGTCATTAGGCGGGGTTGTTTTAACTTAATAACTCAGAATAAAAATAATAACCTAGCTTCTTCTTCTCTTGTAAACTCCGCTTATAACTCTATACAAACCGTGAAAAATTTATTATAATCACGCCCTGTCACTATTTTATTTGTAATTATTAAAATATTTGACAAACTTAACAATAAAAACAATAAAAATATGGCAAAGAGTCAACCACAGAATGCGCAAGAGCCACAAAACAAGATAAGAGTGAGGCTTAAATCATATGATCATCGCGTCATTGATGAAGCTAGTCGCAAGATTTTGCAGACCGCTTTATCAACCGGGGCCAAGGTGATCGGGCCAGTGCCTCTGCCTACTCATATCAAGGAGTTTACAGTTTTGATCTCTCCCAATGCTGACAAGGACGCACAGGAACATTATGAGATTAGAACGCATAAAAGAGTGGTTGATATTATTGACCCAACTAATCAAACCATTGATTCATTAATGCATTTGGAGTTGCCGGCTGGAGTTGATATTCAGGTTAAGATGTAGAAAATACGTTTATTATCAAAATTTTAAATTGATGATTTATCTTAATTATTTGTATTTATTAGAGCAAACGCAAAAACTTTTTTATGTTAAACACGATTTTTGCCACCAAAGGGATGATGTCTCAAGCCTGGACAACACAAGACAAGCGTTTGCCTATAACCAAGTGCAAGGTAGATCAGAATGTGGTTTTAGGAACACAAAAATGTTTTGTAAAAGTGTGGCAGAACTCAACCTTTAAAAATCAATCAAGCTTGATTCTTGAAATCGGTTACGGAAAGAAAAAACTTAAAAACACACCTAAACCGCTCCGAACTATCATAGAACAGAGCGGTTTTTCTTTTGGCTTTAAACAAATTAGAGGGGTAGAACTAGATCTAAGTAAGAATGATCAAGATCAGGAGATACCGTTTAAAGTAGGGCAGGTGTTAACCGCTGACCAAGTATTGCAGGTCGGAGATGTGGTTAAGGTTCAAGGCACATCTAAAGGCAGAGGTTTTGCTGGAGTGGTAAAACGATATGGAATGGCCGGAGGCCAAAAAACCAGAGGTCAGTCTGATCGTGCGCGAGCTGTAGGCTCGATTGGTGCTGGGACAACTCCAGGAAAAGTATTTAAGGGCAAACGGATGCCTGGTCAACTTGGAGATGAAACAGTTACGGTAACAAACTTAACCGTGGTGCATCTAGATAAAGAAAATAATGAAGTTTGGTTAAGCGGGCCAATACCAGGTCATATTAACAGTATTATTAGAATCACTAAAACAGGAGAGAATAAACCAATCAAGTTAAACTTGTCAGCTTCTGGGATAAAGGTGGAAGAGGCAAGTAAAGCTCAAGATGAAAACAAGCACTCAGTGGCAAAAGTTATCAATCAAGATCAATAATGAAACTTAAGGTTATTAGAACAACCAGCAAAGACAGTAGCATCACAGTGAGTGATCAAGTTTTTAATAAAAAAAACGATCAGTTGTTGGCTCAGGCTGTGTTGGTTTATTTATCTAATAAAAGACAAGGCACCAGTAAAACTCAAACTAGGTCAGAAGTTTCGCGAACTACTCGTAAATGGTATCGACAAAAAGGGACTGGTAATGCCAGACATGGAGCAAGAGACGCTAACCTTTTTGTTGGAGGCGCGGTTGCCCATGGGCCAACCGGCATGGAAAATTGGAAAAAAACTCTAACCAAAAAACAAAAAAAACAAGCCTTGATCGCCGGTTTTTCAGCTCAAGTGAAAAAGATTGTTATTAACGATGAAATCTTAGACTTATCAGGCAAAACTAAAAACGCAACTGAACTATTAACTAAAATTATTCACAACTTTAAACCTGATTTAACATTAACTAAAACAAAAATCTTAATTGTGGTTGATAAGAAAAATGACAAACTTAATCAAGCCACAAGCAACTTGAGTAATGTCAGGATTCTTTTAACCAACCAACTCAATGCTCTGGTTGTATCTCAGGTTGATTTAATTATTATGACAAGTTCTGCGGTTAGTGCTTTAGAAAAAAAACTTGAATCTTAAAAATTTTTATGAATACTTTACTTAAAAAACCTATCATTACCGAGAAAACACTTGCTCTAGCCAATCAAGAAAATGTTTATACGTTTGAGGTAGATTATTCTGCTACCAAGTCTCAAGTTAAAGCTTTGGTTGAAGAACTGTATGACGTTAAGGTGGAAAGAGTAAACATTGCAGTTCTGCCTAGTAAACGCAGAAGGGTGGGTGTAAAAAGATTGCCTTCTTTAAAAACTGTGCAAAAAAAAGCTTTAGTTAAGGTTGAGACTGGAAAAACGATTGAGCTATTTGATACTTCGAAATAAGGTTGATAGTTTTGCAAAATTTGAGTTTTTTAATAAAAAATGCTTAAAAAAAAGAAACCAACATCACCAGCTACAAGACATCAGGTTACATTAAGCCGGACTGGACTGCATTCTGGCAAGCCTGAAAAAAAACTGTTACGCAAAGGTCATAAAAAAAGACAGGGGCGTGGTTATAAGGGTCATATAACTGTGCGTCATCGCGGTGGTGGAGTTAAAAAAAAGCAACGCTTGATTGATTTTCGTCGAGATAAACTAGGTGTACCCGGAGTGGTTAAACAGATCGAGTATGATCCCATGCGCAGTGCTAACATTGCCTTGATTTATTATCAAGATGGTGAAAAAAGATATATTTTAGCACCAGACAAAATAACCGTTGGCGATGTAATAATAGCTGATAAAACCGCCGAGGTTAAGCCTGGTAATGCCTTACCTCTTAGCGAGATACCGGTGGGAACACCGATTCACAATATTGAGTTAAGACCAGGTAAAGGTGGGCAGATGGTGAGAGGAGCCGGTTTGGCAGCCTCGATTCAATCAAAAGAGGGTGAGTATGCGGTTGTTCAGCTACCCTCAAAAGAACATCGTTTGGTGAGACTGGAATGTTTTGCCACGATCGGACAAGTTGGTAATACAGATTGGAAAAGTCGAAAGATCGGTAAGGCTGGCAGAAATCGATTAATGGGTATTAGGCCAACCGTGCGTGGTACAGCCCAGCACCCAGGATCACATCCACACGGTGGCGGTGAAGGTCGTAGTGGAGTTGGCTTAAAATATGCCAAGACGCCTTGGGGCAAGATTGCCTCTCCAGGGAAAAAGACTAGAAAAAATAAGTTTACTAACAAGTATATTGTTAAAGATCGAAGAATTAAAAGTAATTAAAAATTAATATTTAAAATATGGGAAGAAGTAGTAAAAAAGGACCATATGTAGATGCAGTGCTGTTAGCAAGAGTTAACAAGCAAAAGACTACTGGTGATAAAAAACCACTCAAAACATACAACCGAGCATGCATGATAGCTCCTGAGTTTGTTGGTCATACGTTTTTAGTGCATAAAGGGAGAGATTTTGAAGAGGTTTTTATCAATGAAAACATGGTCGGTCACCGATTGGGTGAGTTTGCTCACACCAGAACCTTTAGGGGTCACGGTAGAATGGTGAAGAGAGTGATGGCCAAGACATAAAAACTCAAAAGTTTTTAAGTTAAAAGATTAAAAATAATTAACATGCAAATTAGAGCTGAACAAAAAAATTCAAGACAGTCGCCTAGAAAAGTGAGGCTAGTGGCAAATCAAGTTAAAGATTTACCTTTAGAGGAAGCTTTTATCCAGTTATCTTTAATGGAAAGAAAAGCTTCTTTAGTCTTGCTCAAGGTTTTGAGACAAGCCGTGGCCAATGCTTTAAACAATCACCAGTTAAGCATGCAGGATCTAGCGATTCAGAGTTTGGTGGTAAAAACAGGTCCTACCTACAAAAGAATGAGGGCTGTATCTAGGGGAAGAGGTCATCGAATCTTGAAAAGAAGCTGTCATGTTGAGGTTGTGTTAACCACCAAAACAGACTCGCCCACCTCAAAACAAGTTGTTGACACTGTTAAAAAAGCCAAGCTTGAAAAGACAGATGAGAAACAGGTAGCTAAAGATACGAAAAAGGAACTTAAAAAAGTTATTAAAGAAGATCAGCGACAAACCAAGAAGTTTGAGAAAAAGATCAAGACACAAGCTAAGATTAATGTTGGTGCTAAACTTGGTCAACAAAGAGATTTACAACAAACAGTAACCAAGGTTCACAGAAGAAAAACTGGAGCTTAATAAAAAAACTCAAAAATAAGAACTTAAATCTGGGCTCCGAATGGTAAAAACTATTAATATCTAAAAATAACAATCAATTAAATCAAAATTAAACATCAAAATCATGGGACAAAAAGTTAATCCAATCCTCTATCGCATCGGCAATATCTATTCTTGGAAATCAAGATGGTTTGCCAATAAACATGATTATTCTGAAAAAGTGTTAGAGGATTATAAATTAAGAGAGTATTTACATAAAAAGCTATCTAATGCTGGTTTAGATGAGGTTGTCATAGAGAGATCTTTAACGACCATGCAGATCATCTTAAAGGTGAGCCGACCTGGAGTGGTTATTGGCAAAGGAGGGGCAAACTTGCAAGAAATAAAGGAAGAGATCGAGAAGATAATCGCCAATGCTCAAGATATAAAATCTGGTAAAAAAATTAGGGTTAATTTAAAGGTTGAGGAGGTTCAACAACCAGAGTTAAGTGCCAAGCTGGTTACCGAAAGATTGATCTATCAGCTTATTGGCAGATATCCACACCGGCGTGCTGTTGAACAAGCTCTAGAAAAAGTCATGTCAGCTGGAGCAAAAGGTGTTAAAATACAACTTTCGGGTAGAATTGCAGGGGCTGAAATCGGCCGAGTGGAGAAGTACTCACAGGGGAGTATCCCAACTCAAACACTAAGAGCTAACATTGATTATTATGAGGCACCGGCTAAAACCAGGAGCGGATATGTTGGTATAAAAGTCTGGATTTATAAAGGTGAGATTACATCAGAAGAAGAAAATTAATTATTTAATAACATGTTACAACCAAAGCGCAGAAAATACCGCAAAGAGTTTAGGGGCCGTCATAAAGGCACAGCATCCAGGGGCACAAAACTGGATTTTGGTGATTATGGTTTAAAGGCTGTTGAAAGAGGTAGAATTAAGGCGCAATCTTTAGAGGCTGCTCGGAAAAAGATTACTTTTGTAACTCAAAGAAGTGGTAAATATTGGATCAGAGTTTTTCCTCATCAACCAATGACTAGCAAGCCGGCTGGAGTCAAGATGGGTTCGGGCAAAGGCGCCATTAGTCATTATGAAGCAAAGGTTAAACCAGGCACGATCTTGTTTGAACTTGGCGGGGTAGATGAAGCTACTGCTCGAACTGCTTTTAACAAAGCATCTCATAAACTACCAGTTAAAACAAAGTTTGTCATTAAAGAATAAGCTAAGCATAAGCTATGAAACCTAATCAAAAAAAAGCACTCCATCAAAAATCAATTACAGAGTTAAAGCTAGAATTACTTGGTTTAGAAAAAGAGCTGATTAAAGCTAGGTTGGAACTGAGTGCTCAAAAGTTAGAGGATACTAGTAAGCCAAAAAGATTGGTGAAAAACGTGGCAAGAATTAAAACCATTATTAGCGAGAAAGAAAAACAAGGGACACAGTCCAAAAAAGAAACTGAAAAATAAGTAAAAAAATTGTTCAGGTTAAGCCACTGATGAGTCAGAAATATTGAACATCAATCAGGCATTTTTACTCTTAATTTTAACTTTAACTTACAACCTATATGAAAACTTTAAACGGCATCATTACATCATTAGCAAAAGAAAAAACAGCCACGGTCGAGGTGGCCCGTCAATGGAAGCATCCTCTTTATAAAAAATATGTTAAGCGTTCCAAAAAATACTCTGCACATATTGGGGAGTTAAATTTAGAGATTGGCGACAAAGTTGTTATTCAAGAATCTCGACCGATTAGTAAAACAAAATTTTTTAAAGTCTTAGAAAAAATTGATGACAAGGGTTAATTAATTAATTAGATACTTATTATCATGATACAATTAAGATCTGTTCTCAATGTTGCAGATAATACCGGAGCTAAGAAAATTAGAGTTATTCTAGTCTATGGAGGCTCAGGAAGAAGGTTTGGTTATGTGGGTGATATGGTGTCTGCTTCGGTGATCGATACTGATCCTAATGCTAATATTGGCAAAGGTGAGAAGGTGCAGGCAGTAATTGTACGTACAAAAAAAGAAAAACGCAGAGATAGTGGAGAATATGTTCGGTTTGATGATAATGCAGCCGTGATTATCGAAGGACGAGATAAGTTAAACCCGATCGGCACTCGTGTTTTTGGACCGATTGCCAGAGAAGTTAAAGATCGTGGTTATGCTAAAATTGCCAGTCTGGCCTCAGAAGTATTATAAAAAATTATGAAATTTAAAGTTAACGATAAAGTCATCATTACTGCAGGAAAAGACAAGGGTGTGAAAAGTGTCATCACTCAAGTTTTTCCTAATGAACAAACCGTGATTGTTAAAGACGCCAATCTTTATGTTAAGCATGTTAAACCAATCCCGATGATGAATCGTCCTGGAGAAAGAACAAGACAGGAGCGTCCGATTGGATTGGGAAATATTGCGATTTTAAATGATAAAGGAGAGCCGGATAGAGTTGGTTATAAAATTGGCGAGGATGGCAAGAAACAAAGAATCTTTAAGAAAACAGGTAAGTTAATTGACAACAAAAAAGCTGAAACCTCGGTGAACTCAGCTAAATCACCTAACTCAGCTAAATCATCTAAAAAGTCTAAGAAATCAAGCACTAAAGAAAAGAAGATCAGTCAAGATAAGAAATAGATTTATCTTTTCACAAATCGTGCAATAAACAATGAATCGTCTTAAACAAAAATACTATCAAGAACTACAAGATAAACTCATGTCTCGGTTGAAGTTATCTAACAAGATGGCTGTGCCAAAAGTTTGCAAAATTGTCCTTAATATCGGTGTTTCAAAGCCAGACGATGCTAGAGAACGGAAAAAGGTTATTGATAATGTCAGCAAACAGTTTGCAACCATCACCGGCCAAAAACCGCAGATGACAAAGGCAAAAAAAGCCATTTCCGAGTTTTCTCTTCAACAAGGCGATCCCTTGGGAGTCACAGTGACCTTAAGAGGAGAAAAAATGTGGCAGTTTCTAGATAAGTTAATCTCGATTGTGTTACCAAGAGTTAAAGACTTCAGGGGCACATCTAGAACAGCCTTTGATGGTCAAGGCAACTACAGTTTGGGTTTAGAAGAACAGATTGTATTTCCTGAGATTAACTATGATGAGATCGAGTCTATTAGAGGTTTGCAGATTAATATCATCACCTCTACTCGAGATGACGCTCAAGCTTATGAGCTATTAGAGATATTAGGTATGCCTTTTGAAAAAGAGGAACCAGTTATTAAGCAATAATTAACCAACAGTTATATGGCAAAAAAATCAAAAGTGCTTAAATCAGAAAGACTCAGAGAAAAAAGAAAAAAGTATTTTGATCAGTATTTGAGTCAAGGCGATAGCAAAGAAAATAGGGTATCGACTCGAGGGGTAACTCGGTGTAAAATTACAGGCCGAGCCAGAGGATACATGCGTTATTTTGGTTTAAGCCGAATGACCTTTAGAGAACTAGCCTCTAAAGGCGAGTTGCCCGGTGTAATAAAGTCTAGTAAATAAGAAACTTAAATATGTTAATCTCAGATCCTATCAGCGACCTGTTTATCAGAATTAAAAACGCTCTTTTATCAGAAAAAGAAGAGGTTGTGATTCCTCATTCTAAGATGAAAGAAGCAATAATTCTTAAGTTAAAAGAGAATAATTATATTTTAGATTATGAAATTATTGAGGAGAAACCGCAAAAACAGGTTTTGGTTAAGTTAAAATATACAGACAGTGTTCCGGCCATATCTGGTATTAAAAGAATCTCTTCTCCAGGCAGAAGGCTTTATGCGAGTTCTAAAAACATCCCAAGAACTTTAAATAATTATGGAATTACTCTGGTTTCTACCAGCAAGGGTATCTTAACAGATAAAGAAGCAAGAAAAATTAATGTCGGAGGAGAGTTAATTTTTCAAGTTTGGTAATATTTTTTAAAATGTCAAAAATCGGAAAAACACCTATTATTTTGTCAGATCAAGTTAAGATCGAGGTTAAAGACAACGAGGTTGTTGTTACTGGACCTAAAGGTCAGCTCATAGCGCCTTTATTTAAGCATATAACGCTTGAGGTTAAAGAAGGTTTAATTCAAGTTGAACGAGATCGTGATGACAAGCAAACCAAATCTTTTCATGGTTTGGTGAGAAGCTTAATTAACAGCCATGTTATTGGAGTAACTGAAGGTTATGAAAAAACCTTAAAACTAGTTGGCACTGGTTATCGTGTTAAAAAAAAGGGTCAAGGTTTAGAGCTTACAGTTGGCTACTCTCATTCAATAGAGTTTAAACCAGTTCAAGGAATAAACTTAGAGGTTCAGGGAGAAGATACAATCAAGGTTTCTGGAATTGATAAACAGTTGGTGGGGCAAGTTGCTGCTAATATTAGAGCCATAAAACCACCCGAGCCTTATAAAGGCAAAGGGATTCGTTATGAAGATGAGCAGGTAAAGATTAAACCAGGAAAGACAGCAACGGAATAAAACAAAAAAACAAGAATTATAAATATGAGTCAAGTTAAACACTTAACTACCAAGCAAAGAAGAAAGATTACGGTTCGTAAAAAACTGCGCGCCACCGGTCGACCCAGACTAACCGTTTTTAGATCCAACCAGCATATATATCTACAATTAATCGATGACGAGGCTGGAGTAAGTTTGGTGAGTGCGAGTTCTGCAACAAAAGAAAAAAAATATACAGGGACTAAAACAGAAAAAGCAAGTCAGGTAGCTCAGGAGTTAGCCCAGTTGATAAAAAAGAAAAAAATCAACCAGATTGTTTTTGACCGCGGTCCGTATAAGTATCACGGTCGGGTCAAGGCAGTGGCTGAAGAACTGAGAAAAGCCGGCATCGATTTTTAAATATACCCACTAAACAAGAAATTTAAACAAGACATTAATATGGATAAACATTCAAAAGATAACCAGAACGAACTTGAAGAAAAAGTTATTCAGGTTTCAAGAGTTTCAAAAAAGACTAAAGGCGGAGATCAAATGAGTTTTTCTGCTTTAATGATCGTGGGTGACAGAAAAGGAAAAGTTGGCGTTGGTTTGGGTAAGGCCAAGGGTGTCGCCGAGGCAATTCGCAAGGGCGTTAACAAGGCTAAGAAAAAGATGATGCAGATACCAATTGATGGCACCACCATTCCTTTTAGTGCTGAAGGTAGATATGGCGCAGGTCATGTTTTGCTTAAACCTGCCTCACCAGGGTCAGGAGTGATTGCAGGTGGATCGGTTCGGGCAATCATGGAGGCGAGTGGTATTAAAGATGTTTCTGCAAAGATTTTAGGGAGTGATAATCAATCGTCAAGTCTTTTTGCAACTTTAGATGCTTTTAAAAAGATAAACAAGATCGTGAAGGTTAGAAATATTGAGTTAAGGAAAGAAAAATCAGCCATGGATCGGTTGGAGAAAACCAAGAGTTTGTCCGGCCCCCAAGGTGCGGGTAAAACTCAAGCTGATCAGGCTCAAAAGAAGCAGAAAAAATTATCTCAAAAAAAGACTGAGGTAAAAAAAATATCTGTGAAAAAAGAAGCTGTTGTTAAACAAGTTTTAGAAAAAGGAGCAAAGAGTAAAAAAACTGTAAAAAAATCAGAAAATAAAGTTGTTAAAAAAGTTGTTAAAAAAAATCTTAAAAAAACAGCTTTAGTTAAGAAAAAATAATTATAATGCTTAATTAAACTATGAGTTTACTTAGCCAACTGCAAAAAACTACTACCAGACAAAAAAAGAGACTGGGTCGAGGTTATGGTTCGGGCAAAGGTGGTCATACTACCAACAGAGGTCAAAAAGGTCAAACCTCACGCGCTGGCTATAAGACTCCGCTCTGGTTTGAAGGTGGACATTTGCCACTAACTAAAAGACTGCCCATGATTAAAGGCAAGGGTAGATTTAAGCCCTTGCAAACAGTGGCACAAGTTAATCTTGATGAGATTAATGCTTTTGATTTTGATGTGATTTCTTTAAAAACTCTTAAGGCTAACCGGATTATTCATCCTGCTTTTAAACAGGCAAAGGTAATTAAAAAAGGACAGCTTAAGAAGAAAGTAACCGTAAAGGGGTTAAAAGTTTCTGCTGGTGCAGCCAAAGTTATCACTTCTTTAGGAGGAACAATCGAAGAATAACAGGCAGAAACTCATCTCACTTGTGTTAAAAAAAATCCTTGCCACCACAAAAAAAGTTTTTTCCAACGAAAAAGTTAAAAAGAAGATCTTATTTACTGCTTTATGCTTTTTAGTATTTAGAGTGATGGCGCATATTCCTGTGCCGGTGGTTGATGTTCAGCGTATACAAGAAATTTTCTTAGGTAGTGAGTTTTTAAGCTTATTGAATATCTTTTCTGGAGGTACATTAATAAGATTTTCAATTGCAGCAGTGGGTATCAATCCTTTTATTACCTCACAGATTATTATCCAGTTGGCAGGCATGGTTATTCCCTCGATCAAGGAAATGCAAAAAGAAGGCGAAGCAGGCCGTGCCAAGATTAATCAATATACTCGTTTTATCGCGGTGCCTTTAGCTGTAGTGCAAAGTATCTCGGTTATCGCACTTTTAAAATCTCAGGAATTATTAACCTCAACCGATATCTTGTCATTAACAGCAGTAATTTTTACCTTGGTCGCTGGAGCCATGATCACACTCTGGATTGGAGAGTTGATCAGTGAGTATGGGATCGGCAATGGCGTGTCAATGATTTTATTAGCGGGCATTATCAGTCAAATCCCAACAGCTGTTGGACAAGCCTCGATTGTAATCTTCACCGGTCAATACTTAATTTTAGCGATCTTTTTGATTTTATTTTTGGCAGTGGTTTCGCTAGTTGTGTTTATGAACGAGGCGGTGCGCAAGGTTGTGGTTCAATATGCAAAAAGAATGCGAGGGAGTCGTATGCTGGGAGGTCAAAAAACTCATTTACCGATTAGGGTAAATGTGGCCGGAGTCATGCCAATTATTTTTGCCTTATCATTAATGTTGGTGCCATCATTTGCAGGACAAATCTTGCAATCGCTAGAAAACGATTGGTTATCAAGATTCGGTGGCAACTTGATCTTGTGGTTTGATCAATCCTCGGTATCTTACATGGTTTTTTATTTTATCTTGGTGTTTGTCTTTACCTTTTTCTCAGCGATTATCTTTTTTGATGCTGAGGACTTGTCTACTGAACTAAAAAAAAGTGGCGCCTATATTCCTGGCATCAGACCAGGATCTGCCACTAAAACCTTTTTAGAGTATGTGGTGAGTAGAGTTACTTTGGTTGGCGCGTTGTTTTTAGGTTTTATCGCCTTACTGCCTTCTTTAGCTCAAGCATTGACCAATATTCAGTCATTGGCAATTGGAGGTACGAGTGTTTTAATTGTGGTCTCGGTTATTATTGAAACTGCTAAACAGGTAGAGAGTCAGTTGGTTGGTCAAGATTATGAAAAATATAGTTGAAAACTAGCAAGAAGCTAGAACCTTGTGTTGTCTAAGAAAAACAACCTGATAATTTTAAAACAAATAAACAATCTAACTTTTAATAATTAACACATAACTAAATCATGAAATATGTACTCATCGGTGTTCAGGGCGCCGGTAAATCCACCCAGGGAAAATTACTATCTGAAAAGTTAGGATTGCCCTATCTTTCCTCAGGACATATTTTTAGACAGATGGCAAAAAGTAAAACCAAACTAGGGCGTTGGTTAAAAGAAACACTTAATGCTGGAGTTTTGGTTGATGATAAAAAAACGATCGAGATAGTTTCTGCATATTTAGAAAAACCTGAATACAAAAACGGTTTTATTATTGATGGCTTTCCCAGAACCTTGGTCCAAGCAAAGGCATTTTCCGATGGAACTGAAAAAGCTATTTTTATTAATGTTTCGGACAAAGAAGCTTTGTGGAGAATTTCTGGCAGAGAGGATAATCGAGAAGACGAAACCCTCAAGGCAATTCGTAATCGAATAAAACTGTTTCATCAGGCTACCTCTGGTGTGTTAGATTTTTATAAAAAAAAGGGTCAGTTGATTGTTATTGATGGCGAGCAATCTGTTGCAGGGGTTTTTCAAGAAATGATTGAGAAACTTGGAATAAAATAGCAGACTTGAAATAAAATAGCAGATTAAGATTAAAGATTAAAAAGGAATTAAGTCTGGCAAAAAAGCATTATTTTGATATAATAAACCGTTCGTAATTACCTAAATTACCTAAAGTTAAAGATTTACAAAAGATAAACATGGGCAAAGTTCAACAACACAAACGATCTGCCAAAGAGAAGCGCCAGGATGACACCAGCGGGGTGGTCAGCCAGTCTGCAGACCGTTTTATGATTTATGGAGAAGTTGAAAAATGCTTACCTAACACCATGTTTCAGATCGCGGTGACCGACAGCGAGGTTGAGGCTTTTAAAGGCAAAACCTTGCTTGGCACTTTGTCAGGGAAGATGAGGCTATATAGAATTCGAGTTATGCCTGGAGATATCGTTAAAGCCTATGTGTCAAAATATGATTTGGGCAAGTGTAAAATTATTTATCGTTCAACTAAAAAAGATGTTCGTAAGGAGTTTTAATGAAAGTCAGTCCGTCAGTTAAAAAAAAGTGTCCAAAATGTAAAATTATTAGACGACGTGGCGTGGTTAGGGTTATCTGTGACAATCCTAAACACAAACAAAGACAAGGATAAAAAACTATGCCAAGAATTGTTGGTAAAGATATTCCAGAAGATAAAAAAGTGCCCTATGCACTAACCTATATTTATGGAATTGGTTTACATCTAGCCAAGGATATTACCACTCAAGCCAAGATTGATCCAGATAAAAGAGCCAGAGAGCTTGATGGTCAAGAGATTAACAGTTTGCAAAAGATTTTAGAGGGATATATTTCAGAAGGAGATCTGCGCAGGCAGATCAGTGACAATATTAACCGGTTGCAGAGAATAAAAACTTATCGAGGCGCGAGACACTCGGCAGGACTACCCACTAGAGGTCAAAGAACTCGGGTTAATGCTCGCACAAGAAAGGGTAAAAGAAAAACCGTTGGGTCAATTTCAAAGGAAGCAGCATCTAAGATAGAAGAAAGTAAAACAAGTTAAAAGTGCTTGGTCAGTGAAAAAACTGTTAAGCACTTTTACTAACTTTAACTTTTTATTTTTTTAAATATGTCTCAATACAGTCAAAAAAAACAAAATCAAAAGGTAGTGCCTAAAGCTAAAATCTTTGTTTCAGCTACTTTTAACAACACTTTAATCTCGGTTACAGATTTACAAGGTAACGTGGTTGCTTGGTCAACCACGGGTAGCTCTGGTTTTAAAGGCTCAAGAAAATCAACCTCTTATGCAGCCACCATTGTGGCGCAGAACGCAATTAGTCAGGCTTTGAATTTTGGCATGAAAGAAGCAGAAGTTTTTATCAAAGGACCAGGACCAGGCAGAAATGTAGTTCTTAGAATTTTACGGAGTAAAGGCGTAGAGGTGACCTTGATCGCTGATATGACCCCGGTGCCACATAACGGCACCAGACCAAGAAAACAAAGAAATTAATTAAATATTAACTATTTTTAAAGTTTTAACTTTTTATTTTTAAACATGGCAAGATATACAGGACCTAAACAACGAGTACAAAGAAGAATTGGTGAAGATTTGGGATTAAAGACTAACGCCTTAAAAACAGCTAAGCGGATTAATATTGTTCCAGGTCAGCATGGACACAAAAGATCAAGACGCCTGTCTGATTATGGAGTGCAGTTAAAAGAGAAACAAAAGTTAAAGTTTATTTATGGAGTTTTAGAAAAACAGTTAAAAAGATTATTTAATATGGCGTTAACCAGTCCACTTGGAACCGGTTTTGCTTTACTGGTTTTTTTAGAAAGACGACTAGATAATGTAGTTTATCGATTAGGTTGGGCTCCCACTCGAGCATCTGCCCGTCAACTAGTAAATCACGGTCATATCAAGGTTGGCGATAAGAGAATGAGTATTCCTTCTTACTTGGTTGAGGTTGGTGATGTTGTTGAGTTAAAAAAGAACTCGATTAATATTCCGGCAATCTCAGCCGTGTTTAACAACGAGGGTCACTTGATTCCAGAATGGTTGGAGCGCAAGCATAATTTAGCAAAAGTTGTGAGACTTCCAGAGCGTGATGAGATTGACGGCAAGGTTGACGAACAGCTCGTGGTTGAGTATTACAGTAGATAAAAAAGTTAAAACTCAAAAAATAACAGTCAATAATAGTCAATAAAAATTAAATAATATCAAAACAGCCTTTTTTTAATCTTAATCAAAAATTTTAACATCTATTAACTATCCTGAAACAGATTCTTTGCCTAGCGCAAAGGAGGAGAAACAAGGAGAAAATATGAGTCAAGATCTAAAGCAAAATGCTTTTTTAAATCCAACATTTACGATTACAGAAGAGAGATTTTCTGCTAATCATTCTTTACTAACCTTAAAACCTTTAGAAAATGGATGTGGTCACACTTTAGGTAATGCGCTCAGAAGGGTTCTATTAAGTTCTCTTTCTGGTGCCGCCATCACCTCGATTAGATTTGAGGGTGTAGATCATCAATTTAGTACTATTAAGGGTGTTAAAGAAGATGTAGTCGAGTTATTACTTAATCTTAAAGAGGTTAAGGTGAAGGCTGACGTTGACAATCAAGGCATCGCTCGCTTAGAAGTGGAAGGCCCAGCCGAGATTACTGCTAAAGATATTGAGTGTGAGGCAGGATTTACCATTATTAACAAAGACCAACATATTGCCACCCTAGCTAAAGGCGCTAAAATCAATGCAGAGCTGGTTCTAGAATCAGGATTAGGTTACCGAGTTGGTGATGCCATACCTGAAAAAGAGATCGGAGAGTTATTGGTTGATGCTATTTTTTCTCCAGTACTTAATGTTTCTTACAAGGTTGAGGACACTCGCGTCGGACGCAGAACAGACTATGATCAACTGTTGATTGATTTAAAAACCGATGGTACGATCACGCCACTTGAAGCACTTGAGCAATCAGCCAAGATATTGGTTACTCAATTTAAACAAGTTTATGATCCAGTTATTGTTGAAGAAGAGGTTGAAACCGAGGATCTAAGCCCAAAAGAGGCTGAGGTTATGAGACTTACGGTTGAGGAACTTGATTTACCAACCAGAATCGCTAATGCTCTCCGTAGAGGCGGATTCCAAAATGTTGGAGATTTGGCCGAGGCAGAAGAAAGCGCGGTAGCTAAGGTGAAAAATATTGGTGAAAAAAGTGTCCGCATTGTTGCTAAGGCACTAGAAAAGAAGGGGGTTGCGTTTAAACAAGGTTAAAAGCTAAATGATTAGCTAGTAATGATTTGCTAGTGCAGTTTTTCTCTGGTGAGTCTAATTTAATAAACATATTATGAAACACAAAGTTAGTACTAAAAAACTAGGTAGATCATCTAAACATCGCAAAGCATTGTTTAATAATTTATTGCGGAGTTTGTTTTTATATGGTGAGATCACGGTGAGCGAGGCTAAAGCCAAACAAGTTAAACGCTGGGCAGACAAGCTGATCTTTCAAGCAAAGCAAAACACGATCCAATCAAAAAGAGAACTGCATAAGTTTTTTGGTAAAAGAGATGTGGTTAACACCTTGGTGGAAAAAATCGCTCCAGCTTTCTCTGATCGAGATTCTGGTTTTGTATCAATAAAAGAGCAGGGAACTCGACGTGGTGATAACACCAAGCTGTTCAAAGTTGAGCTAGTGAACAAACTTGCAAACTTAGGCAGTTTCGCTCCAGAAAAAGAGGAGGGAAAAAAGAAAAAAAATGAAAAAAAATAAAACTTTTGTCCAGCGCAAAGAAGATGTGTTGCGACAATGGCATCTTGTTGATGTTAAAGGCAAGGTATTGGGAAGAGTTGCGTCAGAGATTGCCCGACTCCTGATTGGAAAAGATAAACCAACTTTCACGCCTCATGTAGATGCTGGAGACTATGTAGTCGTAATTAATGCCACTCAAGTTGCGGTGACCGGAGGTAAAGAAAACAAAAAAATTTATTATAGCCACTCAGGTTATCCTGGAGGTTTAAAGCAGGTTGTTTACAAAGAGTTAATGGCAAATTATCCTGAAAAAATTATTGCTAAAGCTGTGAAAAATATGTTGCCTAAAAATAAATTTCAAAAACTAAGAATGGCTCGCCTGAAGATTTTTCCATTAGCAGAGCACCCTTTTCAGGATAAAATAAAATAGATTTTTTTAACATGAAACATAAAAAACAAATCACTAAAGTAGTTCGTGCAGCCAAGAGAGCAGATAATAGTCAAGTAGCTTCCAAGACAATCGTCAAAGCGCCTTTACTAAAGTATCCAAAAGGCAAGTACTTTGAGGGCATTGGTCGGCGTCGGGTTGCCACTGCTAGAGTGAGGATTTATCCTGAAAAAGGCGAGTTTATTGTTAATGATAAGTTAGTTAAAGATTATTTTTCAGACTTAACCTTGGCGTCAGTCAAGTATCTTTTACCTTTTAAGATCACTAAAACAGAGGGTGATTTTGCTGTGACCGCTCGTATTTCTGGTTCAGGAAAATCTGCTCAGTTAGAGGCATTAGTGCATGGTTTGGCTAGAGCTTTAGAAAAATTTGATCCTAAGGTGAGGCCCTTTCTTAAAAACGAGGGTTTGTTAACCCGAGATTCTAGAATGAAGGAAACTCGCAAACCTGGTCGAGGCGGTAAGGCTAGAAGAAAGCGTCAATCTCCAAAGAGATAAGATATTTTTCCAATAAAAAAAACACCTTGTTAACTTTTACAGTTAATCGGTGTTTTTTAAGTTGCTTGTAAAAATTTTTACCAAACTTTTTCTCGAAGCGGTTTACCAACTCTGAAGTTTACCACGCGGTGAGATTTTACCACCTTTTTTTCAGACTCTTTACCAAACGGGACAACCAGCTTGTCGTCAACCTTGTTAACATAAAAAGTTCCAAAACCAGATACCACGACCTTATCTCCTTTTTTCAAAGATCTGATGATCTCTTCGAAAACAGCACCCACAGCTTCTTTGGCTGCAGATTTTGGTAAGTGTGCTTTTTTTGCCACTACATCAATCAATTGTGCTTTGGTCATAAGTATTCCCTTCTAAATTAAATAATTTGTTGTGAGGTTAAGTGTATTAGTTTGATGTACCAAGTCAAGGTGTAAAATTAACAACCAAGCGCTTGAGTTAAGATCAACCTTGTTTAAATTAAACCAAATTTATATAAAATTACCAAACCCGCTCCTAAAGAATCAAAGCCAACATCAGTGATTGTGGCGGTTCTTCCTGGCACCATAGATTGATGTATCTCGTCAGAGATTGCATAAATTAAGCAGATAAAAAATATTTTCAGCCAAACTTTTTCAAACTTAAAGTTTAGTTTCTGAAAACCTTGTGCGATAAAATAGTATAGGACTGCATAAACCGTGATGTGTGCAGTTTTTTTAAGGATGCAATCAGCAAGCGATAAGGTTAAAGTAGGCAACACTTGTTTTGAAGAAAAAAGATAAATCAACAGTGCCCAGCCTAAAGCAGGAAAAAAGGATATAAAATATTTTTGATATTTATTCTGCATAAATTAATCTTCCAGCAACTATCAATAACAATCCTCCAATTATAACAGCAAGTAGGTTGTTTTTTACTAGAATGACAAAGTTGTCATCGCTGAAGTTTAGGTTGTGGTCAACATGGCTAACTTCTAACTGCTGAGCCTGGGTGTGACAAAGGTTGTTTTTGCCATCTAGAAAATCTGTTAGTTTTTTAATCTCAGACTTTATTTTTTCCTGTTCTGTATAATAATATAAGTCATGTTCCATGCTTGTTTCTGCAAGTAATGTAGCATATATTTTTTGAGTCATGATATTGACAGCGAGTTGACTGATAATACTATTCAGGTTAATTACTCAATCTGAAATTCCGCTGAAACTTTTATCGGAGTATAATATGTTTATCAACTATTTATTAAAAAATTTTTATAATGACAAATAACTCCTCTTTTTTTAACTGGAAAATTGCAGGCCAAGCCGGACATGGAGTAATGCTAGCCTCTCAACTTATGGCAAAGATTGCCAAGAGGCATGGCATGCAAGCCTTTAACTATTTAGAGTATCCTTCATTGATTCGTGGTGGTCACCAAACCGGACAGGTTTATGCTGATTATGAGAATGCCACCTGTCAACAGAAAGCATTAGATGTTTTAATTGTTTACACGCAAGATAGTTTTGAGCTTCATAAATCAGAGATCTCTGAAAAAACCATTATTGTGTATAACTCTGATTTTGGTGAGTTAGCTCCAGAGTTGCTAACTGAGTATAAAAACAGGATTTTTCAGATGCCTTTTGCCAGTTGGGCTAAAGAAATAACAGGGACAACCTTGGCAGCTAACACGATTTCTTTAGGTGTTTCATCAGCAGTGTTAGGACTTGATCCAAAGATTGCTAAACAAGTCATTAGCGACGCCTTTACTAAGCAGGAAATTATTGATACTAACTTGAAAGCTTTTGATCAAGGTTTTGTTGAGGCACAAAAGGTTATTAAACCTTTGTTTAAGTTTACTCCCAAAGAAGATAACACTATTTTAGTGAGCGGTAACGAGGCTGTTGGTTTAGGTGCCTTGGCGTCAGGAATGCAGTTTTATAGCGCTTATCCCATGACCCCAACAACCGGTCTACTGCATTTTTTTAACGAACATAAAGATCGTTTGCCTCTTGTGGTTAAACAGGCAGGAGATGAGATCGAGGCTGTTAATCAAGCAATCGGCGCTTCTATGGCAGGGGTGAGAGCTATGACAGGATCCTCAGGCGGTGGTTTTGCACTCAAGGTTGAGGCGCTGTCTTATGCAGGAACCGCAGAGATTCCGCTAGTAGTGTTAGAAGGACAGCGCACCGGACCCTCTACCGGAGTACCCACCTGGACAGCCCAAAGCGACCTACAGTTTGCTTTAAATGCTGGTCACGGTGATTTTCCCAGAGTGGTTTTAACTCCAGGAACAGTGGAAGAACATTTTCAACTAACGAAAACTGCCTTTTATTTGGCTGAAAAGTATCAACTGCCGGTGACCATTGTCTCTGATAAATTTATTTTAGAGTCACATCAAACCATGCCTGCTGTTAAGGAAAAACAACCCACTCAGCGCTATAGTATGGCTAAAACCGAGGATCTGCCCTCTGATGAATCTTACTTGCGTTACCTTGATACCAAGGACGGTATCTCGCCTCGCAGTATTCCTGGCCAAGAGTTTGGTATACAGCTTTCTAATTCTTATGAACATGATCAGTGGGGTTTTGCCATCGAGGATGCTGAGGAAATCAAGAAAGCTGTTGATAAGAGAGAGCGTAAGATTAAAACCTTGTTGGCTGAAGTACCTCAACCGCAGTTAATTGGCGATCCTGGAGCTCAGGTAACATTGGTGAGCTGGGGTTCAACAGTCAATGTGGTTTTACAGCTGGTTCATCTTTCCCAGACAGTGAACAAGAAACTGGTTAACGCAGTTCACATTCCCTGTATGCTACCGTTTCCAGTTGAGGCGTTTAAACAGCTAACAGGTCAAGCTAAAAAACTAGTGATGGTTGAAGGTAATGTTTCTGGACAGGGAGAAGGATGGATTCGTCAGCAAACTGGGATAGAGATGGATGATCATATCCGTCGCTATGATGGTCGACCGTTTTATGTTGAGGAGTTATTAGATCTGATTCAAGAGAAGTATGCTTAATCTAATCTTTAGCCAATAAAATATACTTAATCACTTTTAACAGTCTATGAAAATTACAAGAAAATCTATTAAATCAAGAGTTGTTCCCACCTGGTGCGCTGGCTGTGGTAACCTAGGAATCTTAAGAGCTCTACACTCTGCTCTTGAAGAACTTGAGCTTCATCATGAAGAGGTACTGATAGTTTATGGTATTGGTTGTGCTGGCAACGAGGCTGATTTTAATCATGTTTATGGTCTACATGCCTTACATGGGCGCGAGATTCCTAATGCGGTTGGGGCAAAGTTGGCTAACCATGATTTAAAAGTAATCGTGGTTGGTGGTGATGGTGATTTATACGGAGAAGGCATTAGTCATCTGTTATCAGGAGCAAGAGGTAATCATGATATTACTGTTTTAGTGCATAACAACTGGCGCTATAGCTTAACCACGGGTCAGGCTTCTCCCACTACTCCTAGAAACACGATCACTAAAACTTCGCCAGAAGGTTTAATCGAGGTTCCACTTAATCCTTTAAAGGTAGCGTTGTCTGTTAATGCTAGTTTTGTGGCACAGGGGGCATCGTCTAACTTTAAACAGTTAACCGAGATTATCAAGGCAGGGATTAACCACCCGGGTTTTGCTTTGATCGATGTGGCACAACTGTGCGTAACCTTTAATAAAGAGAATAACATTGACTGGTTTCGCAACAATATTGCGGAGCTGGAAAATCATGATGCGACCGATTGGCAGGCAGCATTTAACTTAACTAGTTCTGATAGGGAAAAGATCTTGACCGGCATTTATTATCAAAATACTGAAACGCCTGCTTATCATAAACAGGTTGAGCAGTTACAGGCCGGAACCTTGTTGAGTCAGTGGCAGAATGAGGTTGAGCTAGGGGATGTGATGAAAAACTATCTCTAATATTTTTAGAAAATTTTTTTTTCAGTTACAACTTGGTTAACTTTTCTGTCCCATCTTGTTGTTGGCAACTTATCGACTACTTGAAAACTGTAGCCTAGACCAATCGCGTAAACTGTTGAGTTTTCTGCTAAAAATTTATCATAATAACCGCCCCCCATTCCTACTCGATCACCTTTGGCAGTAAAAGCCAATCCTGGCACAATCGCCAGATCTATTTTTTTTGGATATTTTTTTATCGAGACCGGCTCAAGAATACCATGGTGATTTTTTTGTAAGGAGCTTAGATTCAAAACTTGAACCGGAATCATGGTTTTATTCCTGATTATCTTTGGCACTGTCACGATTTTATCTTGACTAAGTAGCTCGGTTATTAACTCCTCTGTCCTAACCTCATTATTATGTGCCACATATATAAAAAAACTTTCTGCTTCTTGAAATTGAGGAATTTTTTTTAAGTTGGTTAAGATTTTTCTTGAGTCTTTTTTTATCTGGTTAGAACTGAGTTTGTTTCTTAAAGTTAAATACTTTCTCCTTAATCTTCTCTTTTGTTGAGCTTCTAAACTGATTGATTGAGACATTTTTTTATTTGATAACATAAGTGAATTATCTATTTTTTTCCGCTATAATGCAATTTGATGCGAAAAAAAAGTTTAATTGTGACGATCAGCTAGCTCAAGCGTCTACAAACAACCATTAGGTTGTTTTTTGTTAATTTCGCAACCGATGATACTTAATTTTGTAATCTTCTACTAATTATTAATAATCTTTTAATACACTATGTCATATCTAAAAACAGTAGATCCTAAAATCGCGCAATTAATTAAATCTGAAGAAAAGCGTCAGGCTGAAACACTCATGATGATTCCTTCAGAGAACATGTCTTCACAAGCTGTGCTAGAGGCGGTTGGCTCCTGTTTGGGTAACAAGTATGCTGAAGGTTATGTTTTCCGTCGTTATTATCAAGGACAAGAGTTTGTTGATCAGGTTGAGGCCTTGGCAGTAGAGCGAGCTAAAAAACTGTTTAACGTGCCTTATGCCAATGTTCAGCCTTTATCAGGTTCACCAGCCAACTTAGCTGTGTATCTAGGACTGCTTAAACCTGGTGATAAAATCATGGGTTTAAACTTGGCTCATGGCGGACATTTAACCCATGGTGCAAAAGTATCAGTCTCGAGTATTTTTTACAAAAGTGTGTCTTATACTTTGGGAAAAAATAACAAGATGGATTATAAGCAAATCGAGGCACTAGCCTTAAAAGAAAAACCAAGGTTGATAGTGGCTGGTATTACTGCTTACCCACTTCAACTTGATTGGGGCAAGTTTGCTCGTATTGCTAAAAAAGTTGATGCTTATCTAATGGCAGACGTAGCTCATTTGGCAGGTTTGATTGCTGGTGGTGCTTATCCCAGCCCAGTGCCGTTTGCGCATGTGGTTACCACCACCACTCATAAAACTTTGCGTGGTCCGCGTGGCGCCATGATCATGGTCACTGATCAAGGATTAAAAAAGGATCCTGATCTAGCAAAAAAGATTGATAGTGCGGTTTTTCCTCGCTTGCAGGGTGGACCTCACATCAACACCATTGCAGGGATTGCGGTTGCTTTAAAAGAAGCCCAGACCGCCCGTTTCAAGCTCTATGCAAGAAGAGTTGTTAAAAACAGCGCAGTATTAACAGAGGAGTTATTAAAGTATGGTTTTAACTTAGTTGCTGGTGGTAGCAATACTCACTTAATCTTGATTGACTTATTAAACAAAAGATTAACCGGTAACTTGGCAGCCGAGGCTTTGGAGGAGGCTCATATTGTTTTAAATCGTAACTCTGTGCCTAATGATCCAAGCACGCCATTTTACCCATCTGGTATCAGAATGGGTACGCCCGGTATTACCACGCGCGGAATGGGGGTGAGAGAGATGAAGCAGATCGCCCGCATGATAGATGCAGTGATCACTGATGTAGCCAAGATTAAACAAGGCTTGAATGTTTCTACAGAGGAGGAGAAAAAGACAACAGTACGTCAGATGATTATTAAAAGATCAAAAAAGATCAAAGAAGTTAAGAAAGAGGTCAAGGCACTTTGTAAAAAGTTTCCTTTACCAAAGAGTTATTGATTTATTTAATACTGTTAATAGTTTGATTTTTTGTTGAGCAACTTGCTAACTTTTCATTTTTAATCATGAAACTTATCGATGGCTCTGCCATTTCACAACAACTCAAAAAAGAGGTTTTAGACCAAGCTAAACAGCTGAGATGCAAACCTGGTTTGGCAGTTTTATTGGTGGGTGAGGATCCAGCCTCTAAAGTCTATGTTAATGCTAAAGAAAAGGCTTGTAACGAGGTCGGTTTTTACTCTGAGAAGATAGTCTTACCCATGACGATCTCTCAACAGCAGATAGAAGAAACAGTTGTTGAGCTTAACCAGAATACAAAAATCGATGCTATCTTACTCCAACTGCCTTTACCTGAACATCTCGATGAGGAAAGAATAATCAGCTTGATCGATCCGGCTAAAGATGTGGATTGCCTTCATCCCTATAACTTGGAGCGATTAATGACGCTCAGGCAAAACTTACCAATGTCAGAGTTGTTAGCTCCTTGTACGCCCAAAGGTATTATTAGACTGATCCAATCGACTGGGGTAGAGATTGCTGGTAAAAAAGCAGTGGTGGTTGGCAGGAGTCAGCTAGTTGGCAAGCCTTTGTCACTGTTGCTTTTGGCTGAGGATGCAACCGTTACCATCTGTCACAGTAAAACCATGAACTTAATTCAAGAATGTCTTACTGCTGATATCTTGATCGCGGCTGCTGGTAGACCACACTTGATTACTGGCAACTTAATCAAACCTGGGGCGATTGTTATTGATGTTGGTATTAATCGCACGCTTCAGGGTTTGGTTGGTGATGTAGAGTTTGCCTCGGCTCAACAAGTAGCAGGTTGGCTTACTCCAGTGCCAGGCGGAGTGGGACCGATGACGATTGCCAGTTTGTTAGAAAATACTCTCATTTTGGCAAGAAATGTTCAAGATTCCTAGATTAACCTCTATGCTTGCTAGCCTTAAAATTAACAAATTTTTTTTGTTGGGTGTTGTCATTGTTGTTATAACTGCTTCTGCCCTAGGTTCTTATTTTTATTTTAAAAAATCAGGATATTCTACTGATAGTCAAAAGGTTTTAGAGGAGGCTCTCACAAATGAAGATGAATCAGATGAAGAGATCCAGCCCGAGGACTTAACCTCGGTCAATGTTTTACTTTTGGGATATGGTGGTCCAGGTCATCAGGGTCCATACTTGGTTGATGTTATTCAAGTTGTCCATCTTGATTTTGAGCGAGGTTTGTTAGCGCTTATCTCAATTCCCCGCGATCTATGGGTGGAGTTACCCAATGGACAGCAGGCAAAGGTTAATCAAGCTCTAACTTTAGGTGAGGATTCTTCTAGATTGGTTTTAACTGGTAGTAAAGTTGCCAAGCAGATGATAAACAAGATCACCGGCCTAAAGATGCAGTACTTTATTGCTGTTGATTTTGTTGGTTTTAAACGGTTAATCGGTCAAGCGTTAGGTAGTATTACGGTAAATGTTCCTGAAACTTTAAGTGATGAGTGGTACCCAATTCAAGGTGAAGAACTTAATTCCTGTGGTTACTCTCCAGAAGAGATTGCTGAACTCTCGAGGACTTACTCTGGTTTTGAGTTAGAGAAACAGTTTGCTTGTCGCTACAAACATGTGTATTTTCCTGCTGGTTCAAATCGTATGGAGGGTGAGGACGCCTTGGCTTATGTTCGTTCCAGACATGGTTCTGCTGGAGGTGATTTTTCTCGTAGTCAAAGACAAAAGGTGGTACTTCTAGGAATCCGCGATAAAATCTTCTCGATTAAAGCCTTAGACGAACTACCAAGATACTATGAGTTGTTTGCCAAACATGTGGAAACCGATTTAGATCTGGAAATCCTTAAGTATTTAAAGCCTGCACTTAGGAATGTAAACAACCTTGAAGTGAGAGAGGTAACAATAAGTACTGAAAATGTTTTGCGTTCTGGTACTTCAGGTAATGGTCAGTTTGTGCTGTTGCCCAAGACTTCCGGTACTGGCTGGCACGAGGTTAAGCAGTTTGTTCAAGCGGAGTTGGAGTAGCACTCTTTGCCAATAAAGCTCGATATGCATAAGCCATGGCCATCATGCTAACCGGGATCGTGACCAACAACCCCACCAACAATGCCAAAGCCCCAGCAATATTAATCAAGAACAAGATTATTTTGAGACCACAATCATTACTTTATTGTTTTCCACAATCGGCTCATGATCGCCGGTTGGGTAATCTCTAATGGCATTCCAAAAAATGTCCTGATGATAGCGAAAGTCCCTGCCCTGTCTAGTGCCTGGATCATTAGTGATAAATTCTTGAGTTTCAGCAGAAAAACCAATCACGACCAACATATGTCTTTCTGGACCAACACCTGTGTAATAAGGGTTACCAAGTTTTCGCCCGTCCATAGGTGTAATTATCAAGCTTCCGTTTTGTAAGGTTGTCTTGATTTGTTCAGGGTTTACTAAAGTTTGAACCTCTACCCACGGCCAAGCAAGATACTGTTTAATGATTCTCTCAGCGGTATCTTTGGCTGATGTATCAATGCCTGTTAAGTAGTTTTGTTGTTGCCAGTTGGCTAACTCTAGAATGATATCTCTGGCCACTTCAGGACTTTCAATAATTTTTTCTTTTGCCCAGTATACTGCCATTAGCGCAGAGGCTTCCTCACAACCATCTTGTTGAAAAGAGTCATCCCAGTCTCCAAACGGAGCCTGAGCAGTAAAAGGCACATTATATTTTAAACTTTGGATTGGAGTTGAGGTTGGAGTTAAGGTTGGAGAAGGAGAGAAGGGTGTTGTCGCGGTTGGTTGGGTTACGATTACTTCTTGATCCTCTGGTGAGGAGGTTTCTTGAGCAAGTTGAGGCTGTGCTATGTTTTCTAAAGGTTTTTGTGGTTGGTGGTTACGAAAAAATAACAAGCCTGCTAAAACCAGCAAACCAACCGTAACTCCTACAAGCAGATTATAAAACGGTTTGTATTTAGAGATACGGCTTGTTTGTAACACAAAGTTTAAATGATGGTCTTTATTAAGAATCCAAGCAACTAAGAATTCTTGCGAAAACGAAACACAAACTCTCCATCTAGCAACCATCTTAAGCTTGGTGCCCCCCATGATTCGTAGAGACCCAGGTCAGAGCTATTGTGTACAGGTGAGAATAAACAAGGATCGCCGGACACGATAAGCGGATTCATGCCAATAATAAAACGGTCACCCATTGGTTGGTCAGTTTGTTGTAAAAGGTATTGTGGACCAACTTCAGCTGGACAGGGTTCCAACCCAAGCTCTTCTGCTTTGGCAAATATCTCCGCAGTGGTAGGCAAATAGGTGAATCCCAAATCTCGCACTTTTAGTCGAACAATATCAACAGTCTCGGTGCTTGATAATTTTTCTCCTTCAAAGACTCTTTTGATATTGCTAAAGTTCCATTGATAGGGCGTAAAATCAGAGCCTACATTCCACACCTCGTCCGGGTTAGAAAAAAAACCAGGGCCTTCAATCATTTTTTGTGCATCCGGACTAACATAGATTCCTTGTTTTTCCATGGCTTTTAGAAGCTGTTCTCTATCTTTGTCGCCAATGACTACCTTATCTCTTATAATTTCCTTTTCAGAGATAGAGGTGTGGATATGTTCTAAACCACTCAACTCTTTAAAAATTCCAGGGAACAGTGGCCCGATATATGTCTTGGTATGAGTAGAAACCTCATGGTGATTCCAAGTAATCTCTTCTGGATCACAGTCAAGAACAATAGGGGCATCCTCTCGTAGATCACGTCGCTTCCTAAGCTCAGCAATTCTAGGATCACGTAGGTAGCCAAAGCCTTCAATTGTCCCATTTATTTCGTACAAGAAAATGAGCTCATCCTTTGTGAGATTTCTACCTGCATTCATGCGATTCTCTATGGTAGTTAGCCGGCGCATATCTGCTGTTTTCTTCTCATATGCTTTACCATCTGGGAACTCAGCCAGTTTTTCTTGGACTATTCCGCCCACATAGGGATCAAGATTCTGGTGATTGGCTATGCCTCGGACTTCAGCAATCCCGTCTCCTTGCATACGAATTGCTACACGAGGAATTGTAGGTTTACCTTGTTCATCCATTGAGTAATAGACATAAAAATCACCACCTTTAAGTTGGGATTGGGCAAAAGACTCGATAGCCGTACACCATCCTGTACCATGTCCTTGAAGAGACTCAAGCAGTGGTTTATGATCAGAGCCTTTCTTAAACTTGACCCAACGACCATCAGTGATCACTAGTCTCTCAGTATTAACTGGAGTTAGTTGTCCATACTCTGTCGCATATAACTTAGCAAAGTTCAATCCCTGAAGAAGCTTGCGGATATTTTTTTTGCTAGTTACTCCTTGATGTTTATTTTCAATTTCTTCAAGGATTTTACCTAATGCTTCTCTATTAAGTTCTGGAAACTCTCGCAGAGTTGTCCAATCAACACCATCTGTTGAATGTTTAGCAACTGTTGAACGTTTAGGAAACTCGCCCTTTTGGTGATTGTACGCTGTTAAACTTAAAATACTTCGAAATGCATAGTATTTAAACCAATCTGGATATGTGGCATCCTCAGATAGAAGATAATCCATCCAGGCATCAAGACTAGCAGTTTGTTTATCAATGGTTTCTTTAATCTCTCCTGCAAGCTGTCCATAAGCGTCATTACGTGTCTCTGGAGTAATCTCAATATTGCCGTGGCCTTGTTGTCGAGCAATTCTTTGATCAGCGCGAAGACGATAATCAACAATTTGGTCAGGAGTAACAATATACTCATCATGCAACATCTGACGAATGAGACTTCTAGCTCTTTCACGCTTTTGAGGATCTTCATGATTGAGAAGAAACTGTAGTCGATCAAGATAGTTTTGAACTCGATCTTCAACATTCTGGGGAACTTTTTTACCACCTTCAACATTCTGGGGATCTTTTTCACGACTGAGTACCTCAGTACGTCGAACCGCAGCATCAATTTCAGGGCTTTTATTTAGCTTAAAAACTTCATTAAGAAATTGAGGTCCAGGATTTTCCATATGAAACCAGTATACAAGATTTTCTTTTGTAACTTTAGCCTCAATTCTGGATATGATCAAAACTCAAATTGCTTTTTAGCTACATTTTTTCCAAAACATATGTTCCTGAAAAAAATTGGCTCGCTTATTCTTGTTTTGAAAACAATTTTATCTTTTTTTACTTCCTCGGCAGTTTCGTGGGAACTTAAGTACAAAATTTCTGCATCTTGCGATTGCCAAAATTTTAATTTTGACACTGCATTGTCAACAGGAATGTAAGAAGCATAATCGTGAACAGAAGGCTCACCGTCAATGACTTGTTTAACTCGTTCTTCGCGGTTTTTTTCTTCCGCGTTTTTATGCATTATCAGTGTGCCATGTAAAAAAATTAAAATCTTCAGATTTTTCATCATAAAATTCTTAAAATAGGCCTTCTTCAATCGATACGCGAACCTTCCCTTTTGGAGCTATTCTACAATAAGGAGCATCTCATTTCTATGCAAACTAAGATGTTGCTTGACACTTCTATGATTAATTAACAATGACTATCTATCCATTCATAATAAATCTCATTTGTGGTAAAATACTTCATAAATAATAAGTCTCATTTGTAGTAAAACACTTACTAACTCAAGATAGTTTGGGTTTTATTTTAATTTAATAAGAAAAAACAATTATCAATTAAAACAGAAGGGACACTATGGTCAACATTGTGTCTACAATTGGTCCAGCTACTCAATCAGCTGAGGCTTTGGCGGCTTTACTTGATGCAGGAACTAGAGTTTTTCGGCAAAATTTTTCTCATGGCAACTTAGATGAAAAGGCAGAAGAAGTTGAGTTAATTAGAAAACTAGCCAAACAAAAGGGCATTGCAAACGTCAAGATGCTCCAAGATTTACCTGGTCCAAAAATTAGATTGGGCAATATTGATGGTCAATATGAAGCCAAAGAAGGCGAGGAGTTAATTCTAGATTATTCTCTCAAAGATGCTCCTGCCAACAAAGGCAATATTATTCCAGTTCAGTACAATTTAGTAGGCAAAATAAAGGTTGGTGATCCAGTCTATATCTATGATGGCAAAATTAAAACTGAAGTACTGGAATTTATCTCGGATGTCGCCCCAATAGTCCTCGTCAAATGAGCCGGGATGTTTTCCACCAAAAAG
>CAZCXA010000008.1:0-32036 GCA_964502565.1 uncultured Pseudomonadales bacterium | reverse complement strand
AAAGCTTGACAAGATTTTCAGTTAGTTTTACTACCAAGTATACGTTTTTTAATCTTAACTTATGGCAGGACACAGCAAGTGGTCAAACATCAAAAACAAGAAAGCTGCTACAGATCAAAAAAAGGGTAAGATTTTTAGCAAGTTATCGCGTAATATCAGAGTTGCGGTTAGAGAAGGGGGGAGCGATCCTGGATCAAATGTCAACCTCAGGCTTTGGTTGGACAAAGCCCGTGAGGCCAATATGCCCAAGGATAATGTGCAACGCGCGATTGATGCAGGTTTAGGCAAGGGCGTTAACGGCTCTTTGCAAGAAACGAGTTATGAAGGTTTTGGACCCGGAGGCGTGGGTATCTTGATTGTGAGTTTTACTGATAATAAAAACCGCACTACTGCTGAAGTGAGAAACATTCTCCAGCACTCAGGTGGTTCGCTTGGTTCACCTGGATCAACCAAGTATATGTTTGAGCGTAGCGCTCAGGGAAAATATCAACCAACCTTGGCTTTGCCTTTAGATGATCAACAAAAAAAGTCTTTACTTTCAATGGCAGAGGAGTTGTTGGAGCTTGAGGATATTGAAGCAGTTTACTGTGCTGTTGAGGGTTGGGATGACCTGCTTGAGTCTGAATAATTACTAAAAGTTTAATATATTTACCTGACTATTTTATTAAATCATGAGACGAAGAGAAAAGTTTGTTATTTCTACTGTTTTGTTATCTGTGTTCTTTTTTGCGATCCAGTATGTAAGTTTAGACTGGCGATATCTAGCTATTGGCGGTTTGGCAGTCATTACCTATCTAGTTTCCTCGTTTGCCTTATCAGATGATCTTCAGTTTCATGAACGGCTTACTATTGTCCCTTTGCCAACCATGTATGCCACAGCTGTTGCACTGTTTTATTTTTTATTGCCTGATAATTTTATTAGTCAGTTGGTAATTTTAGTTTTGTTTAGTATTGGACTGTATGCCTTATTCTTAACCTCTAACATCTTCTCGGTGGTAACGGGGAGAACCATTCAACTTTTATATGCAGCACAAGCTGTAGGCTTCTTTTTTACGCTTTTAACCTCATTATTGATAACTAACACGGTTTTCTCATTACATCTGCCTTTTTGGGTCAATGGTTTATTAATTGGACTGGTTCATTTTCCTTTAATCTTCATGTCTTTGTGGGCAGTAAATTTTGAGGATTTTATTGCGAAAGATATCTTGATTTACTCATCAATTCTGAGTGTTTTTTTAATGGAGTTTGCGGTTCTATTGTCCTTAATACCAATCTCTTTGTGGAATGCTTCATTGTTTATTGTTGGCGTGGTTTACTTGGTGTTGGGTTTGCTACAGTCTTTTTTAAGAGGTAGGCTGTTTAAAAACACGATCGCTGAGTATTCTTTAATGGCTGTTATTTTAGCCTTGTTATTCCTCGTTTTTTTTCCATACAAATAGATTAAGTCCAAGATTAAAATCTGCAACTGTTTGCCTAGTTGCAAACCAAAACACAGAGAGTGGGGGAGGATTGTTGCTTTTTTTGCAAGAAATATAAATAGAGCAGAGGCAGATCATTTCTAGGTAGTTTTTGGTTTACAGGCTTTTTCTTATAAGGGTTGTGATTATATTGATCAGTTCAAACCGCGAGTGCTGATATTTAATTTAATAACAAGAAAAAAGTTATCAAGCAGGGTAAAAATTGTGAAAGGACCGTGAAATGGAGTAGAGGGGTTAGATTTTTTTAAACAAGAATGCGTCCTATAATTTGAAGTAATGATATAGTTTGATATAGTTGGGTTAGTAAAGTAACTTCAAGATAATGTGGAAAACTTATTCATTTACTCTAGTGCGAGCAAATTATATTAAGTAAGTGTATTAAATAATTAAATTTCCCTCAAGAGCACCTCTGGTAGAGCAAGGCAGGGGCCTCTATTCTCAGGAGAATAGATAGCATCTTGTACAAAATGGATTGATATGAGAGTAAAAAACCCGAACTAGTTTTTTAAGGTTTTCGAATCTGAAAGCCTGGGATTCAAGAGACCTTAGAGAAGAGCTAAAGATAGGGGTAAATTATCCAATCAAGAAGTTAATAAACAGCTAGAGACGAGAAAGAGTGAGCGAGGCTCTTCTCTTTTATGGTTGTGGGCTATGTTGAGTTAAAGGTTATGTCGCACAATATAACTTTTGCGACATAAACCTAAAAAAACTAGAATGGCTTAAAAACCGTTTTTTTATTATTTAAAGTCTCTTGGCTCCTGTTTCTCTATAAAAAAGTTTTATTTGGCTTAAATATCTGCCATTAACCCCTCTTGTTTTGCCTTGTCATTAAAGTGAGCTGAGACATTTCCAGATTTTGCTCAAAGGGCAACTACTAATTAACTGTTTAGAGTTGTTTGTATTAAAATCAGATAACAACTACTTTAGTTAACGACCAATGACTCAGCTTTCTTATAAAAAGCCGTTTTTGGGGCATTTAAACGGCTTATTTAAGCCTGGATGTTTTTATAAATTAGTGTTTAAGATTGATGTATTGGGAAAAAATAACATCTCATCCAAGCTCCTGTTTAAATAAAAATTTAACTTTTATTACTAGGTTTAAGTTGCTGAAACAAAGAACTGAAAATGAACATCTTAACCTTTTTAAATCTTGATTTTTCAACAAGTTGCGCGCATCTTAGTTTTTTTCTTTTTAAACTTCATTATTTTTCAATTTTTTTTACTCCGCCTGGAATTTTAATTTTTTTGCGATACATAGCAGATAAGTAACAAGGAACGATTTTATCACACTCTCCCCTGCCCTGCTAAAAAAAAGCCTTCTGGACACTTGAGGAAAATTTTTCTCTCTTCTTCTGTTTTTACGCTATAATTAAAGATTAAAGGGTAAGTATCAAGCTTATGTCACAACAAAACGCGTTCAAGCTCGCAATGATAAATTTTTTAGAACATCTTGAGGTAGAAAGGAATTTAAGTTCCCTAACTATTCGTAACTATCGACATTATTTAACCAGGTTTATTACTTGGTTAGAACAGCAAGGTTGTCATGATTTAAAACAAATTGATCTGGACCTAATCAGAAAATATCGTGTTTTTTTAAATCGCTATGAAGATGCACACAGTGATGGTTTGTCAAAAGTCACCCAAAGTTATCATGTGATTGCGATTAGATCCTGGTTTAAGTGGTTGATTAAAAATGATATCGAGGTTTTACATCCTGAGAAGATTGATTTGCCTAAAGGAGAATCAGCTCATATGCAGTTTGTCTCGGCTGAAGAAATGGAGCATCTCCTGGGTCAGCCACAAATCTCTACTACTACCGGGTTACGCGACAGGGTAATCTTAGAGGTTTTATTTTCTACTGGCCTGCGGGTTAGTGAGTTAGTGAGCTTAGATCGAGATAATATTAATATCGAGAGACGAGAGTTTTCTGTTATTGGTAAAGGACGCAAGGTGCGGGTGGTTTTTTTAAGTGAGCGTGCCGCCCTCTGGTTGGAGCGTTACTTAAATCAGCGCCAGGATCACTGGCAACCAATCTTTATTAGATATAGTGGACAACAACCAGAAATCACTGATGATGGTGAAGGTATGCGGTTGACCTCAAGAAGCGTACAAAGAGTTGTTAAAAAATATGTGAAGCAGGCGCGACTGGTGGTTAATCTTACTCCTCATGGTATCAGGCATAGTTTTGCAACTGACTTGCTTAGTAACGGAGCTGGCTTAAGGGAGGTGCAGGAGTTACTAGGTCATAAAAATGTGGCCACAACACAGATTTATACACATGTCACACAGCCTAAACTAAGAAAAGTGCACCAAAGGTTTCATTCTGATCTGAGGTTACCAAAAAGTCAGGAAAAGACAGAGATAACTGGTTAGGATTTTGAGAGTATTTTTTAGCAGAGCATGAAGAAGAGTGCTAATTAACCCAAGTAGATACTTTCATTGATGTATTGGGTTAATTTAAGCAAAAATAACTGGTTTATTTGCTACCAGAGGTTGTTGAGAGAGCAAGGACTGTGCCTGGAGCCAAGGTTTTTAGTGCTTAATTATAAAAAACAACAGTTAATATAATTTGAAACTAGATATAATATATCAATATATATACTTTAATATAATAATATATTTATAACTTAACTAATATATCAATATATAAACTATAAATACAAAACAATAATTAGTATTACTTAAATCTCTCCCCTACCCTCTTTAAAACTATCAGGAATTAGTGGTAAAATAACAGTCTAGAATACTTGTATATTAAATTTTTTAAGTTTAGAAACGGGCTCATAGCTCAGTTGGCTAGAGCGCTTGCATGGCATGCAAGAGGTCGCGGGTTCGAGCCCCGCTGAGTCCACTTGTTTTTATAGATCAATTTTCCCAACCATGAAAAACAAGCCTCTTATTTACGGCTTAATCGGGCTTTTGCTTTTGCTTGCGGGGTTAGTCATTGGCAAAAACATCTTCTTTCAAGTTCAGAAGCATCCAAAAAAATCAAGCCAGTCATCTTTGCCAGCTTCTGAGCAATGTGGCATTGAACAGTGTCATGGTTTTGAGATAACTTGCGGACCTAATGTTCCAGATGCTTGCACCGAGATATACCAGGCTGGCGATAACTGTCGCCAGTTTGTAAGTTGTGAGATTGTTAACAATGAGTGCCAACTAGTCACCACATTGGAGTTTGAAGGTTGTCAGGTTTGCGTGGAACAATGTTATGCTGATTTTCAAGATGATCCAATCGAGTTTTTCCAGTGTGAGAACAACTGTGCGTTTTTTTAATCCTTGCTCAGTATTAATAATCTTTGTTTTGAGTTACCACTTGGGTACAATTTTAGCCGACGAGCTTGCGAGAGCTTACGAGAGCTTGCAAGAGCTTGCAACAAAGATTTTTTGGCGCTAATCCATCTCTTCAGTCAAAGCCGTGGCTGCCACCTCATCCCCTCTATCCAACTTCATCAAGATAACACCTTGGGTGGGTCTGGTTAAAAATGGTAAAGATTTTTTCGTATTAGGCAGATGAATCGTTTGTCCTTGTTTAGTGGAGATGACCACACCCTTGTGTTTTTCTGTAATCAGGCGGACGGTTGCCACCTGACCTGTCCTCTTGGTGATATCAGCCACCTTTACTCCTAGTCCTGATCGCTTTTGAACAGGGTATTGGTCCAGGGTAGTACGTTTGCCCATACCTTTTTCCGTAATAACCAAGATACTTGCCTCTTTGTTTTCTTTAGTTATCTTATCAATGCTTTCTAAAGCAACTAAGTAATCATCTTTCTTTAATGTTATCCCTCTGACTCCTTTAGTGTCTCGATTAGAAGCCTTGATCTCTTTTTCATCAAACCTGATACATTTGCCGTTTCTAGTAGCTAGAAATATTTCATGCTTGTTGTTTGTGACTCGACCTTTTACCAGCTCATCGTCTTTGTTTAAACTGATGGCAATAATTCCAGTGGCTCTGATGTTGTCAAAGAGACTCACAGCTGTTTTTTTCACCAAACCCTTTTTAGTGGCCAAAACAATAAACTGCTTCTCAGACTTGTTATCTTTTAACTGTAAGATTGACTGAATCTTTTCATCAGGTTTTAGACTGAGTAGGTTCACGATCGCGGTGCCTCGCGCAGTTCGGCTGGACTCGGGAATTTCAAAGGCTTTAAGTTTAAAGACGCGTCCCAAGTTGGTGAAAAATAATAAGGAGTCATGGTTTTCACAGGTGATCAAGGTCTCAACAACATCCTCGTCTTTCATGCTTAGCTTAACTCCTTTACCACCTCTTTTTTGTGAGCGAAAGGTTTTATCAGCTAATCTTTTAATATAGTTTTCTTTTGTTAAAGTAATCACTGTTGGAGCGTTAGGTACCAGATCTTCTTCGCTCATCTCGCCGATTTTACCCTTGATAAGCTTGGTTAAACGTTTGTCTCCATAAACAGCCACCAGCTCTTCTAGTTCTTTAACAACCACACCCAGGATTTCTTGAGGTTGAGTGAGTAACTTAATGATTTGGTTGATCAAGTTTTTGATGGACTCATACTCTTCCTCGATCTTCTTTCTTTCTAAGGCTGCTAGTCTTTTTAACTGCATCTCTAAGATTGCAACTGCCTGGATTTCACTTAAACCAAACTTTTTCATCAACTGGACTCGGGCGACATCAGAGTCAGCTGATTTGCGGATGGTGTCAATTACTTCATCTAGATTATTTAAAGCAATGATCAAACCCTCTAAAATATGAGCTCGGTTACGAGCCTCAACTAAATCATATTGACTACGTTTTACTATGATGAGTTGACGGTGGCGAACATACTCACTTAAAATCTGTTTGATGTTCATCAGCTGAGGAGTGCCGTCGCTGTTGAGCGCCACCATGTTCATAGGGTAGCTGGTTTGCAGTTTAGAGAACTTGTAAAGTTTGTTAAGAATTACTTTGGGCCTGGCACTGCGCCTCAGCTCGATCGTAATCTGTAAACCTTGCCGGTCAGAGTCATCACGGATGTTGCGGATTCCGTCGATCTTGTCATTTTTCACTAAGTTGGCAATCTGTTCGATCATTAAGGCTTTGTTAACCTGATAAGGAATCTCGGTAATAACAATCTCAAAGTTGCCTTTGTTTTCTACAATCTCAGCCTTGCCTCGAATGACAACCTTGCCTTTTCCTTTAGAGTAAGCCTCCTTAATCTCTTTAAAATCATAGATGATGCCACCAGTGGGAAAATCAGGTCCCTGAATATGCTCCATGATCTCATCATTGGTAATCTCGCTGGAGAACTGACCAGTGATCTGAGTGGGTTGAGTGTCTAAGATTGTTGAGACTAGCGAGGCTAGATCTTCAGGCCTAAGGTCTTTTTTATACTGCTGGTTAATCTTCCCCTGTTTTTCCTCGATCGTAGACTCACCTTTTTGAATCATCTTGATAGTAGCTTGACAAACTTCTTCTAGGTTATGAGGCGGAATCTTGGTGGCCATACCCACTGCAATACCTTCAGCCCCCATCAACAACAGGTTGGGAAGTTTGCCTGGTAAGACAGCTGGTTCTTGCAGTGAGCCGTCAAAGTTGTCAACAAACTTGACAGTATTTTTATTAAAATCATCTAAAATTTCTTGAGAAATTTTTGCCAGTCGAGCCTCGGTGTAACGCATGGCAGCGGGGCTATCACCATCAATCGAGCCAAAGTTGCCTTGACCGTCCACCAAGGGATAGCGAACATTAAAGTTTTGAGCTAATCTCACCAAGGCCATGTACACAGAACTGTCTCCATGCGGATGATATTTACCTAAAACATCTCCTACAATACGGGCACATTTTTTATAAGCAGTATTATGATGGATACCGCTTTTAGACATAGAGTATAAAATGCGACGTTGGACCGGTTTTAAACCATCACGAACATCTGGCAGGGCACGCGAAACAATCACGCTCATGGCATAGTCTAGATAAGACTTTTCCATCTCTTGAACAATCGAGATATGTTTTACTTTGCCATAGTCAGTATCGGTAATAGTGCCAATCAAGCTACCATTGCCGTTGTTAAGACTGTTGCGACTGCCAAGATTCATCTCGCGCGCGTTTTCAGCCGGGTTCGAGGTTGAACTGGATGTGTTGTTCTCGTCTGTTTCTGGGATGGTTTGGTTGTTTTTTTCTGCCACGGTTTATCCTTTTAGTTGTTTTTCAATCACTGGCGCAATCTCTTTTTTTCTGCTGAGTTTTGGTCCAATGTCGAGGATGTTACTGCTCACAATACCTTTGAAAGACTGCTGAGCCACTCGGGCGGATTGATCGTCCGCGATTAATAACTTGGTATTAACCTTTAAGACATCGGTAATAGCGAGAAAGATTAAATCAAGTTTTTCTTCTTCCTTAACAGCAAGCATGGCTGATAACAGCTGTGTCTTTTTTTCAGCAATAAACTTTTCCTGCTCAACCGTTTCTAACTGACCAATCAAAACCTTTTGACCAAAATCAAAGAGTTTGTAGTCATACTTTACTAACTGTTCTGGGCTAAGACCGCTCAAGTCTGACTTTGCTTTTAAGATCTCAAAAGCAAAACTCTCGATATCATTCACTTGCGCAAGTTTTGCTAACTCGTTAGCAAATTTTTGGTCTCTTTTAGTTGTGGTGCTGGATTTAAAACCAACCGTGTCAGATAAAATTGCCGATAACATTAAACCTGCCAACTGTTTGGTAGGTTTCACTGGCTTATCAGTATACTGCTTCATCATAAAATAAATGATGCTGGTGGTTGACCCCCAGGGTTTGAAGTTTAGATAAATGGGTTGAGACAGGTTTAAGTTAACCTTATGATGATCAACTACTTCACAAACTTGATTGAAGTTTAAGTTAGGCAAACGTTGAGACTCCTCATTGTGATCAACCAGTACTACTTGATCTGTTTCTTTGATCTCTTGCGCTGTAAGAAGTCGAGGCGCTTTAACTTGAAACTTATCTAATAAATATTGAGTTTCATTGTTAACCGGATCAGCTATCACGGCTTCTGGATCTTGATAGCCAAAACTGTCATCTGTCTGGAAAAGATACTCTAAACTCAGGGCAGAGACCACACTGTCTGTATCTGGTTTTTGGTGACCGATAATATATGTTTTTGGCATAGATGTTTTTATTAGTGACGGTTGGTGTTAACTGTTTAGTATTTGATCTAGATTAATATTTGTTCGAGATTTAGTCACTTAAAAAAAATCATGTTTTTCAAGTTGTTAGTAAAAGTTTAGCAATAGGTAGTAACAGATTTAGGTTCAAAAATACTAAAAGCAGTGTTTCATACGCGATTTTTTACCTTTTGCGACCATGACACTTGAGGCGATTTGTATCTCATGCGATCTTAGACATCCAGCTCTGCCATCTGTGCTCGAGTTTGAATAAACTTTTTGCGTGGCGGAACCTTGTCGCCCATTAACACCTCAAAAGCTGTGTCTGCTTTATTAACATCGTCAATCGTGATTTTTTTAATAATTCTGGACTCAGGATTCATGGTAGTAACCCACAACTGCTCAGGGTTCATCTCACCCAAACCTTTATAACGTTGCAGATCTATCTTAATATCTGGTTTGTCCTTTTTAAGTTCTTCAACAATCTGATTTTTTTCCTCTTCAGAATAAGCATATTTCTCAGTACCGCGATCATAGGTAATTTTAAACAGCGGTGGCATAGCTACAAACAGATAGCCTTGCTCAATAACTTCTGGCATATGTCGATAGAAAAAAGTTAAGCCTAAGGTGGTGATATGCTCGCCATCAACATCAGCATCATTCATTAAGATTATCCGGTGATAACGCAAATTTTTAGGTTCATAAGTTTCGCCAATGCCAGCACCTAAAGCAATGATCAGTTGTTTAAGCTCGGTATAGTCAATCACTTTATCCAGACGCGCTCGCTCAGTGTTTAAAATTTTACCGCGCAAAGGGAAGATTGCTTGAAAACGGCGATCCCTACCCTGCTTGGCGCTACCACCGGCGCTGTCTCCCTCAACAATATAAATTTCAGACTCAGCTGGATCTGTGGTTTGACAGTCTGCCAACTTACCAGGCAAAGTGGTGCCTTCTAAAACCCCTTTGCGTGTTACAGCATCTTTGGCAGCTCGAGCTGCCTGCCGAGCGCGTGAAGAAAGTAAGATCTTGGCAACGATATTACGCGCAGCTCCAGGATTTTCTTCTAAAAAGAAGGTAAAAGCTTCTTTAAAAACTTGATAAACAGCTGATTGAGCCTCAGAATTGTTTAACTTAGTTTTAGTTTGAGACTCAAACTGTAAATCGTTTGCCGGCATCTTGACAAACACCACCGCGGTTAAACCCTCTTTAATATCACTGGCAACAAAATTTTCCTCTTTTTTAAGCATCTCATTTTTTTCAGCATACTCACGCAGGGAACGGCTAAGAGCATTGGTAAAACCACTTACGTGGGTACCACCATCAGGGGTGTTGATGACATTCACATAACTATCAATAATCTCTCGATAGGAATCGTTGTATTGCAGGGCCACCTCAACCCCAATCTCTTTATCGGTTTCTTTATCCTTCCAGTTATCTTGTGTATAAAAAACCTCATGCAAAATATCTTTACCAGTATTAAGATGCTCAACCATGGACTTAATACCGCCCTCAAAGTAGTAATGTTTTTCAAGATTAGTAATCAAGTCGTTAAAGATAAAATAGATACCTGCCATTAGATAGGCTCGATCTTTTAAGGTTTGGACCAGTTTTTGATGGCTAAAGGCTGTGGTGCTGAACACGGTTTTGTCAGGAATAAAATGAACAAGAGTGCCGGAATCATTCTTGACAAAGGAAGGAGATTGTTTGGGAAATAGTTTTTTGACCTCATCCTCACTGACCTCGGCAACGGGTTTGTATGGAGTGCCTTTAGAGTAGGCTTGAAAATAATACTTACCATCTCTTTTTGAAATAACCTGCATTAATGTGGAAAGCGCATTAACTGCAGAGGATCCCAAACCATGTAAACCTCCAGAAACTTTGTAAGCTTCGTTTTCAAACTTACCACCAGCGTGAAGTTTGGTCATTACAACTTCTAGGGCTGAGACCCCAACTTGCTCATGAATCTCAACCGGTATACCCCGACCATGATCAACCACGGTGATAGCTTCCTGTTCAGTATCTTTTAGGTTGGTGATGTTTTTTTCCTCGTCAGTGAGATGAGAACGGAACAACTCAATGGTTTTGCCATATCCAGCAATGGCTTCGTCAACCGCATTGTCTAAGATCTCGATAACTAGATGATGTAAACCTTTGGAGTCGGTAGAGCCAATAAACATGCCCGGTCGTTTGCGGATCGGCTCTAAGCCTTCAAGGATCTTGATTTCAGTGGCGCGGTAGGAATTGGTGTCAAACATATTAAAGATTCACTGGTTAAAAAGATTCACTGGTTAAAAATCAAAGATTACATCAATATTTTTTTAGTTTTATAAAAATTACCTATAAACCTGTTGCTGGGCGGGAGAATTTTTTTCTCCAAACAAGATTATCTTTTGTACCACAGTTTGAGTATGAAATCAAATTTTATTCTCTAATAGATTGATAAAAATCTACTGTCTATTATAACGATTTGGGCGACTGTTTTCTATCTCATTTTAGCCTGGAGAACATGGCTGAGACTAGGTTTTTAATACTCATGAATAATTCTAAAAAAACAGTGTTCTAAAGCCAGTCTAACATTTAGGTTTTTTTGTAAATCTAGATGGCACTGGAAAAGATGGTTAATAATTTTTGAGAGTTGAGTTAAGTTATTATTTTGCTCTGACAAAGTATTTATCTGCTGATGCAAAGATCTCATTAAGCTCATTACAAGTTGGGAGCCAGCCTCTCTTGTTTGATACTGTTCCGCCAGTTCAATAGCTTGAGCATAGTCAAGTTGGTTGGAGCAGATTTTTTGTAAAATGGTTGAGGTGTCTACAGCTGTATTGAAGGTTATATCTTCGGAATCTTGACCTTTTTTGGTTTTAACTTGATCTAGAAAAATCTTGTGGCAACGGGAATGGATGGTTGGTAACAAAAGACTAGGTTCGCTAACCACCAGAATGATTTGAGTATTAACTGGAGGCTCCTCAACAATCTTTAGCAACGCATTTTGGGCCGGGATTGAGCTTTTATCAGCATGCAAAATCACAAACAAATGTTTTTTATTAGAATATGTGCCAAAAGCACTATTGGCAATTAACTGCCTGACAGTATTAATCTTAAGAGTTTCTTCTTCCTGATTTATATAACTTAGATTAGTCAGAGGCTGTTCAGAGCTGATCAGTTTTTGTTCTTGTAAAAACTTTTCAACCGTCTGCTCTTGATCTTGATGAGGAGCAAGGATTAAGAGCAGTGAAGTGGTGTTGGGAATGGTCATGATTTAGGATAAAGTTAGAGGTTGGTAAAAAGTTTGAACTCAAAATTTATGAGTACCTGCCTGACGGCAAAGGATAAACTCCAGTATTTCAAGTTTTGAAATATTAACAAGATTATGTCATTATATACTTAGAGATATTGCATAATGAAGTAATATCTTGATTAGACTTAGTTTCAAAGACTCTTTATGCCTGCTCAAGACCCTGATCAAAACTTTATTGTTGCCGAAGACGACGGCCTTGTTAAGCTTGATAGTTCTCAAACATCTCAAGCATCTCAGGGTAGTGTTGTTGACGGAGTTGGGGTTGGGCAAGATTTTAACACCCGTTCCCCATCAGAACCAGAAAATAAAACCATTGAGCTTAAAAAAAATGACGCCATTGATCTAAGCTTGAGCGAAAACGAGGTTAATCTTGAATCGGTTAACGGTTCTCCTCTTGACAGAAAAACCACTGATCAACCTTTAAAAAATAACACCTTTGTTACCGATGTCACTGAGCCTCTACCCAGCAAAGAGTTATCTGATAATAAGCAGGATGCAATTAGTCAGATCGGTAAAAATAAGCTAAACAGCAGTTCTTCTGTAACCAGTTCTTCTGTAACCACCTCTCCCGTAACTACTTCTCCTGTAACCACCTCTTCTGCAACTACTTCTCCTGCAACCACTTCTCCTGCTCAAACTACTCAGTTTAATGGTGCTTCCAATGGTAACTTTAACAATGGTTACTTTAACAATGGTCAAGCTAAGGTGGCGACTCATTTTACCGAGTTGCTAGGCGTGTTGGTCCAAAATCAAGTTCTAACAGAGGAACAGGCTCAAGAAATCAACAGCGTCCAGCTGGCAACCAATAAAGATTTAGAGGATATTTTAAAGGAAAGTGAGTTGGTCTCGGAGTTGAATTTAGTTAAGGCTAAGGCTGAGTTAAATCAAGTTCCGTTTGTGGCAATTAATGAAACAGGTGTTGCTCCTGAGGCATTAAGTCAGGTTGATGAAAGCGTGGCACGACGTTATACGGCCCTGCCTTTTGCTCTGGATCAGGAGGAGAAAAAAATCAGGGTGGCTATGGCGGACCCGCTCAATATATCAGCCATCAGTTTTATTGAACAGAAAACAGGTCTCAAGGTAGAGGCTTGCTACGCCACTCCATCTGAACTAAAACGGTTAATCAGTGAGCGCTATGCTCAGGATTTGTCAAGCGATGTCTCGGCTGCCCTTGAAGAAACACAAACTATTAAAACCGGGGACCTAGATATTATTCAGGGACAAGAAGGTGGGTTTGTGAAAGCAGCGCCGATTAATAAAATTGTTAGCACGATTTTAGACTATGCCATGCAGTCTCGTGCGTCAGATGTTCATATTGAGCCTATGGTGTCTAAAACTAGAGTTAGATATCGTATTGACGGCATTTTACAAGAAAAATTAATCTTACCTAAAACAGTGCATGAGGCAGTTGTTTCTAGAATCAAGATCTTGTCTGATCTAAAGATTGATGAAAAACGAGTGCCTCAGGATGGTCGTTTTGATCACAGCGTTGCTGGTCAGGATGTGGACTTGCGTGTCTCAACCATGCCAAGCGTGCATGGGGAAAAAGTGGTGATGCGGTTACTGATGAAAAATCAATCAGTACCAGGTTTAGAGGAGCTGGGCATGAAGGGGTTGGCCCTGCAACTTGTTAATCAAATGATCAGGATTCCGTATGGCATCTTTTTGGTAACCGGTCCCACCGGCTCAGGAAAAACCACTAGTCTGTACTCGATTTTAAACAATATTAATACTCCCAAAGTTAATATTATGACTCTGGAGGATCCGGTAGAGTATCAAATGCCTGGCATTACTCAGGTGCAGGTGCGACCACAGGCGGGTTTAACCTTTGCCAATGGCCTGCGTTCTTTTTTAAGGCAGGACCCTGATATTATTATGGTGGGTGAGATTCGTGATACTGAAACTGCAGAGTTGGCGGTTCAAGCATCTTTGACCGGTCATTTGGTGTTTGCCACCTTGCACACCAACTCGGCATCAGGTGCTTTATCTAGATTAGTTGACATGAAGGTTGAGCCGTTTTTATTATCCTCATCAATGATTTTAGTCATGGGCCAGCGTGTGGTGCGCAAGATTAACGCCGAGTATAAGGAGGAGTACCAACCTAATGCAGAGGTTGTGGCAGATATTAAACGAGTTTTAGGCAATCATTTTAACACCTGGTGTGTTGAAAATAACAAGGATCCAGAAAACATTATCTTGTATCGTCCTAAAAAAGATCGACCCCAAACCGAGCCAGAGTATAAGGGCAGAACCGGCATTTTTGAGGTGCTTAATATCACAGATGAGGTCAAAAGCTTGATTAATAAACAGGCCACGACCGAAGAGATTAATGAAGTAGCAATGAAAAATGGTATGATGTTAATGAAACAAGATGGCTATATTAAAGCACTGGAAGGTATTACAACGATCGAGGAGGTTTTGAGGGTGGCAGAGGTGAAGTAGAGCTTAACCATCACCTAATGTCACCAGAAAATAAGTTGTGGCTACCAACTATTTAAAGATGATTGTTTAAGTCATTTTAAAGATGATTACCTAAGCCATTAGGACCGTATTTTTTCTATATAACTTTAATTTATCTTTATGACCATTTTTGACCTGCTCAGCCAACTTATTGAACTACAAGGTTCTGATCTTCATCTAATTCCTGGTTCAGAACCCCACTTTCGTGTTGATGGAGAACTTGTGCCGGTTGAAAACGCACCGGTCCTAACACCTGAAGCCTCGCAAGCCTTAATCGAGCCGTTGTTAACCGAGGAACAAAAGGAGGTTGTTCAGGTTGATAGAGAGCTGGATCTTGCTTATCAATTTCAGGAAAAAGGCCGTTTCAGGATTAATGTTTATCATGCCAAGAATGCACTCGCTGCTGCCCTGCGTTTGATTCCTTCAAAAATCTTGACTATCGAGGAGCTTAACTTACCTCAAGAAATTCATCGTTTTACTCAGTTCCGGCAGGGCTTTATTCTCCTAACCGGTCCAACTGGTGAGGGTAAGTCCACTACTCTTGCCTCGGTTATCTCAGAGATTAACCAATCAAGAGTTGAGCATATTATCACGATTGAAGATCCTATTGAGTATGTTCACCAGCCAGTCAAGAGTATTATTTCTCAGCGGGAGATGAACCATGACACTAAAGACTGGAGCATGGCTCTTAGGTCAGCTCTGCGCGAGGATCCAGATATAGTGCTGGTTGGAGAGATGCGGGATTATGAGACAATCGCGGCAGCCATCACAGTGGCCGAGACCGGTCATTTGGTGTTTGCCACCTTACACACCGGCTCGGTATCGCAAACTATGGATAGAATGATCGATGTTTTTCCAGCTGAGCAACAGGGTCAGATTCGGCAACAGCTGGCCACAACTTTAGTTGCGGTGGCCTCTCAAAGATTGATCGTTTGTCAGCAGGGCGGTCGAATGCCTGCAGTTGAGTTAATGTTTGCCAATGATGCGATTCGTAACTTAATTCGTGAGTCTAAGACATATCAAATTGATAATGTGATCCAAACGGCTGGAGATCAAGGGATGATGCTGATGGAAAATAGTTTGTCGCGACTGGTACAACAAGGACATATTAGTAAAGAAGATGCGATGAGACAGGCATTTAGACCGCAAGAACTGGCCAGATTGCTTGGAGATTATTAAACTTAACTAGAAGTTGTTAATTAAAAGTTGTTAATTAGAAGTGCGGATAATGGCGTGAATTAAATGAGGTTGGCTCGCTTAAATAAACTTTGTAATTTTTTTGCTCAATTGCGCTGAGCAGTTCACAAGTTAATTTTTTTCATTCAGCGCATGCTTTTTTAATCTTAACTTTTTCTATCTCGACCATGCCCATTTATAAGTACACGGCTAAAAATCAATACGGTGAAACCGTGAGTGGTAAGGTTGAGGCGCGCAACAGGAGCCATGGCGCCTCTGCCTTAATCAGTCGTAATCTATTGGTAATCGAGATCAAGCCGATTACTGAAACATCTTTAAGCTATCTTCAGGCCAAGTTGATGGGAATAAAGTCTGATGACCTAGTCAACTTTACTCGGCAGTTATCCACCATGATCGGCGCTGGCCTACCCCTGGCAACTTGTTTAGCTATTTTACAGGAACAAAGCAAGCCAGCCATGGGAGCGGTAACAGCCAAGCTACTCAGGGATGTTGAAAGTGGTAGTAGTTTTGCCAATGCGCTCAAAGAACATCCTGATGTTTTTTCGCGAGTTTATGTACAACTGGTTCGGGCTGGCGAGATCGGCGGTATTTTAGATAATGTTTTGAGTAGATTAGCTGATACTTTGGAAAAACAAAAAGATTTTTCTGCTAAAACAAAAGGTGCCATGATTTATCCGATAATTGTTATGATCGCGATGGTGGCTGTGGCATTTATTATGATGGTGTTTGTGATGCCTCAACTAACAGAAATGTATCGCGATTTTGATGCTGAGTTACCTTTTACCACTAGAGCTTTAATCGCGGTTTCAGATTTTATGGTGAAGTTTTGGTGGTTGTTTATTGGCGGAATCGGAGCCGGTGTTCTGGGCTTGCGAACTTGGTCTAAAACAGAGACCGGTGAAAAGATGATTGACGAGTTTTTATTTAAAATACCTGTTCTTGGTGTTCTGCGCACTAAGCTGGTTTTAACCGAGTTTGCCCGCACCTTATCCTTGTTAATTCATGCTGGTGTGTCTTTACTAGAAGCAATGGATATTGTGGGCAAGGCTTTAAACAGCTATGCCTTCCGCACTGCAGTGTTGAAGTCTAAAGAAGAGGTAGAAAAAGGTGTGAGTATGTCAACTGCCTTGGGCGTGCATGAAATCTTTCCAGCAATTTTACCGCAGATGGTTGCTGTGGGAGAAGAAACTGGTCAGATGGATGAGATTTTATTAAAGTTGTCAGAATACTATGAAAAAGAGAGCGAGTATGCAGTGAAGAACTTAACCACGATTATTGAGCCGGTAATTATGATTATTTTGGGTATTGGTGTGGGATTTATGGTGGTGTCAATTATGATGCCGATCTACAGTTTGACCTCGCAGTTTTAAGTTTAGTACTGGTTAATGATATTGATTGATACTTTTTGAGATATTAAGTTACTGAAAAAATAAATTGCCTCTTGCTAACAGGTGCGAGAGTATTATAAATTAAAGATATCTATAAACTTGTAGCTAGTAATTATTAATATTCAAAGACATATGAAAAAACTTACTACCCAGCTCGGTTTTACCATGATCGAGTTGCTTATCGTAATAACTATCTTGGGAATCTTGGCAGTGGCAGTGTTGTCAGCTATCAACCCGATTGAACAGATTAGAAGAGCTAGAGATACCAGTTCTCAATCAGATGCTGAACAGTTGCTAAGTGCTATTGATAGGTATAATGCGTTTCAGGGATTTTTTCCTTGGCAGATAGATGCTAATGATGCTTCAACCGAGAGTTTGGCAATAATGACCAATGACAATCATCCTGTTGAGGTGACAGCAGAAGCACCCACTGTTGTGCTAGATGGAGAAAGCTGTCCTATGGTAACTCGTTTATCAACCGGTATCGAGGGTCTGACCGGGTGTGCAGGAGCTCAGGAATTAAAAGAAAGTTTTGTTACCCGTCTCACAGCTGATTCTAGTGCTCGGTCATTATATGTTTACAACAATGGTTTTGCTGGCGCTAGTACATATGTCTGTTTTGTACCACAGTCTGGAATGTTTAATGAAAAAGCTACTGAACGGTGCAACAATGATGGTGAAGCTTATGGAGCTGGTTTGCCTGACGATATTGATCCAAGCGCGAGAGCATTCATCTGTAATCCCGCTATTGATCGTCCAGGAACTGGAGTTACCAATGTGTCTATGGTGTGCTTGCCCTAACCAGTATAACTTTGTTTAAACTTAATCGCTCCGAGCTTTCAGCTCGGAGCTTTTTTCTTACTTTGCAACCTGCTAAACTAGAGTTATGCTATCTTCTGTCCAGCAACTTTTTTCTTTATCCCCTCCCCTCCTCTACTTGATCTTGTTTATTTTAGGGCTTTTTTTTGGCAGTTTTTTTAATGTCATTGTTATGCGCGCCTCTCAAGAAAAATCAAGTTGGATCAAAGGTCGCTCTCGTTGTGATCACTGCGATCATGTTATTGTTTGGTATGACAATATCCCTCTTTTATCTTTCTTAATTCTGCAGGGTAAATGCCGTTATTGCCAGGCAAAAATCAAGTTAGTACATCCTGTTACCGAGTTTTTAACCGGTTTGGTGTTTGTTTTTGCTGGTTTTGCCTTTTTTAAGGTGGGTTTTTTTCCAGAGATGGTCGGTTTTTTTCCAGATAAGGCTGGCTTTTTCCCAGGTGAAAATTTTTTGTTGAGTTTAGTACTGATGCTTGTTTTTATTTCAATACTTTGGCTAATTTTTTTGTTTGATCTTCATTATCAAGTTATTCCTGATGAGTTAGTGTTTGCAATTTTTCTCTTGGCAGTTATTAAAAACCTATTTTTATATATATTTTCAAGACTTAGTTTTAGGCATTTATTTTTAGAGTTAGTCATCTCGCTAATCATCACCTTGTTTTTTTTATTTTTACGGGTTGTGCCTGATAAACTTTTTAAAAAAAAGGGTTTGGGTTGGGGTGATATTAAACTGGCCGGACCTCTAGCTTTGTTGCTTGGTTTTCCGCAAGCCTTGATCGGCTTTTTTTGTGCCTTTATTATAGGCGGAGTTTGGGGCATAATTTTATTAATAACCGGCAACAAAAAGCTTGGTCAAAAGATTGCCTTTGGTCCGTTTTTAGTACTTGGGGCAGGGTTGGCTTTAGTCTGGGGAGAGTTAATCTGGGAAAGTTACTGGAAGTTTTTATTAACATAACATGCGTGTTTTAAAAACATTTATTACTTCTTTTTTAATTATTGCTATTCTTGCTGGATTGGGTTATTTGGCAACGCGTGAGGTTTTACTACTGGTTGCCCTTTCTCGCGTTAAGCAAAGCCTGTCTCAAGTTAGGGAGGTTGACCTGAATCAATCTTATTTAACCGAGTGTATGAACCGCGGAGCCAATCGCGACGAGAGAGGTAGGATACATCATACTCAGCTTAGATTTATTGATCAAAATAACTATGTTCTTGAGGTAATCTGCAATAGCATGGAACACAACCCGATCGAGTTTGGACAAGGCAAGTTACCCAAACTTGTCACTCATCAGATTGGGCAATCAGGGATGCGCTGGGGAGGCAATGCTGGTTTAAACTTTTATTGTTTAAACAGGGTGGGTTCTCTTTCTGTGATCGAGGGTATTTATAAAACTTCATTAAAGCCGTCACTGGTAGCAGGGTATATCGGACCAACAAGTTATTGCGAGTCTTATGGTTATCAGTGTTGCGATCCGACTACGCAAGTTGGTGAGGGCGAGGTGGTGAGCGAAGCCTTAGACTGTCCGCAAACTTGTCATCGACTCTGTTTGGACAGACCTTTAATTTTAAGTTTTAGTACTCAACCTTATTACAACAGAATTACTAGAACTCTTGAGGTTACTCATAACCAAGACATAACCTTTTCTTATGTGGTAGCACCTGATCAAGAGGCCTCGTTTATTTTTTATGAAGAGACCGATGACCCAGTAGAGAGCATGATCATCATGGTCGAGGCTCTTTTTGTGAAGAAGCCTAAAGAAGATCTGCTAACTGTTATACTAGATTATGGAGATGGTCAAAAAGAGGAGTTTTCTGGACTTCGTGGACAGGTGCAACATGTTTACCAATGTCATCAAGCAGAATGTGATTTTGAGGCGAGTATAAAAGTTATTAAAGAAAACGGTGTGGAGTCATTGGACGCGATCCAGAACCAGATTATGGTTAAGGTTAAAAACTAACAGTCGTTATTTAGCAATTATCATTAAAATATGCATAACTATAAAAAAACAACGGCCGGTTTTACTTTACTTGAGTTGCTAGTGGTTGTTTCAATTATTAGTATTTTATTGACGCTCGGTGCAGTGGCTTACTCTACTGCCCAGCAAAAAGGTCGTGATGCCAAACGTCGAGCTGATATTAAAGCTTTACAAAGCGGTTTTGAGCAGTTTCATGCACAAGTTGGATATTACCGCACATGTCTTATGAGAGATGATTTAAGTATTTTTCCTGAAGGAGCACCGCTGGACCCAAAAACTAAACTTGATTACTTTTGTAAAACAACTCCACCAAACCAGACTCAAAGAGAGACTTATTGTATATGTGCTTTATTAGAAACCGGCGGGGGAAATGCCACTGATAGCGATTGCTCTGGACTCGGGGTTACCACAGACGGTGATTACTTCTGTCTTATCAACCTTCAATAATTAACTAACTTATGAAAAAACTTACAAATAAACACTCAGGTTTTACCTTAATCGAGCTACTGGTGGTTGCCACTATTATTATTCTACTGGCCACGATCGGTGTGGTGAGTTATCGTAGTGCCTCGATTAATAGCCGTAACTCCAAACGCAAGGCTGATTTAGAGGTGGTGCGTCAAGCCATGATTATGTATCGGTCTGAAGAAGGTAGTTATCCAGCAGTGAATAATTTTACTCGTCTGTTAGGAGCCTTGTATCCAGATTATCTTACAGAGCAGAATATATCTGATCCAAAAGGAACCGGTTATAGTGGTTATGAATATGACGGCACAAATACTTTAAAAGCATATTTAGAACCTGATGGCACAGCTTATGAAATTCGCTTGCCCTAAGAAAAGACAACACGGGTTTACTCTGGTTGAACTGCTTGTCTCGGTCAGCATCTTACTGTTGTTGATTGGTTTAGCTTTGGTCAACTATTTTAACTTTCATAATCGTCAAAAGTTAATCTTGGCGCAGGAGTTGGTGCGAGAGTCAATGGCTAATGTTCAAAACTCGGCACGGAGTGGCAAGATGAGGGGTTGCTCTGCCCTACTTCATTATGAGATTAGTTTTTTGGGCAATGTTATAACGATGACACCTATTTGCAAAGATGGGTCTGAAGGTGAGCTCAGCTTAATCGAGTTACCAGATGATACTCTTGTAGCGACAACCTTAAGCCTGTACATCAAGCCTGTTTCTGGATTAATTTATAGTGATCCGAGTTTGGTCACTCCTGCCCGCTCGAACCTCACTATTACATTGATAAATGAGTCTCAAGAAACAAGCATGAGGATTGATCATTCTGGGTTGGTTAAGAAACTTGATTAACAGTAGAAGCTTGATTAATACTAGAAACTTGATTAACAGTAGAAACTTGATCAACAGTAGCACAAAACAGCCTTATATTTATGTTAAAAAAAAATCACGGGTTTAGCTTAATCGAGATCTTGATCGCTTCAGCGGTTTTAGGCTCGGTTTTGGTGGGATTGAGCTTACTCATGGGCTTGGTAACGCGCTCTGATGCTCAGGCAAGGAACAGGGTGATTGCTGGTGATTTGGCTCAGTCTGGCTCAGATTATTTTAGACAGCAAAGAAAAATTATTGGCTTTGGTAGGTTGTGGGAAGCGTTATCAGCTGATGAGATCTATTGTATGAATGAGATAAACCAGTCATTTTTAGATGAAAACGAGTTGATTCGTGCTAGATATAAAGCAGTCTGTGATAATGATATTGAAGCAGAAGGTACCGCCACTAAGTTTATGAGAGTGGCAGAGGTTAATGAACTAACCGATGACTTAATCTCTATTATCATCACTGTTTCTTGGCAAACTGATGCAGAAAAAGAAACCGAGGTCTCAACCTCTCTTCTCTTGCGTTCTCAATAAAGTTAAATTAAGCTAAATCAAAAGTTTGCCAGGCTAGTTTCTGAGGTTGACGTTGGCTTTAAATGTTTGCTCAAAAGGAGTTTGGCCAAAACCAGGATTAACACCGACTAGCTTAAACTCAATCTTTACCAAGTAGGTTGACTGATCAAAAACACAGCTGGGGTTAAAATCAGAAACAAAAATAGAGTCACTGGTTAAATAAATGGTGCCAATAGCTGATGTTGAAGCAACTCGGTTGCTTTCAAGAAAAAACCACCCTTGATTTCCGAGAATATTTGTAAAATTAATTGCTTGGTTAGCTTCGACGTTCTCGCAGTTTTCAATATCTTTTGCCTCGCGAATCACCTGTACCATTTGTTTAAGCGCGTTGTCGCCTTCAATCTTGATTTGTTGTTTTTGTGTGACTAATGATTGGTTGAGTAAAAAGGTCATAAAAATTGCTGAGGCACTTAACAATAAAATCACGGTCAGACCGGTTATAACTAATATTTCAATCAAGGTAAAACCTGAAGTGGATTTAAAAGTCAAAGAGTTCATAAACAGAGGTTGATTTAAAATGACAGGTAAAATTTAGTTCCCCCTTCAGACTTTACAGTTTTTCTGGTGGTAGTTCTCTCCACTCAAAAACAAAATCCTTCATCTCATCAGGAGTATTAACCAGAAAATCAGGACGGTAGATAAAGGTTTCAGTTGGATTGTAATCATGCCAGGAACCACTAATAACTGGCGATGGTCCTGCTGTGGGCGCACTGGTTGGTCCGGCTGTTGGCGAAGTTGTTGGGGTGGATGTACATGGACAAGTTATTTTGTGATTTCGTTCTTGTTGACAAGTTATTACATCTCCTGAACTTAAAGAAACATTAATATTATAAGTGTGTTCAACGCCACAGGGGGCGGTGGTGTCAGCAAACGAGAGCCACCCGCCTTTTACTATTGTGGTACCATTTCTTTGAACATAATATAAGTCTGCTCCAACATCAGACCAGTAAATTTTGACACCACCATCACTTCCGCAAGTTATCTTGGTGATTTCTGGGCAACTGAGGGGTGGAGGCGGAGGTGGAGTAATTAACTGAACCTCTTCTGCTCTTCTTGCATAAAATTTAATTTTACTCAATGTAAACTCAGCACGACTACCCACACAGTTGGGAGAGGTAAGGGTAAAGATAAACTGGTTGTAGGTGTCGCAAGAATATAACCTGTCCCATTCTACATTGGGCAAAGTATATATCTTGTTATTAAAACTAAATCGAGCTTTGGTTTCTTCGCACTCTGCTGGTACATGCTTAGATTGAGCATCACTATGCCACACATAATCACCGATCTCACCACCTATGGGTGATTCAATCCTTATCGTGGTAGGGTTGCCATTTGTTGATATGATTGTTTCATTAACTACAACCTCCTCAAACTTAAACAATTTTAATTTGAGGAGAGAACTATCTTTACATTCATAAGTTACATTGCCGTTTTTATAACGACCCCTCCAAGTATAGTCATTAGTGTTTTGAAATGTGTAAAAGGTTGTTCCACCTTCACCCCCATTAATTATTGCTCCATTCCGCCAAGCATTATCCACCCAAACTTGCACGGTTGAACCATCTGGAATTCCGTTGGTTGGAAAAAATCGCATTGCAACTTCTTGACCAACTACCGCTTTAACATGAGCTTGAGTTTCACAACTTGCTTTATTTAAAACGGTAGGGGTAGGCTCATAAAATTTACCTAGAGTTAAGGAGTGAATATCATATTCACAGTTGACAAGAACAGTACTAGCAAAGATTGTTTGGCTACTCAGTAGAAAGGTGCAAAAAAACGCGATTAGTATTAGCAGGATTTTTTTCATACTTAATCCATAATACTTGAAGAGAGCTATTGGTTGCAAGTAGATCATGAAACCTCCCAATGAACAGTGGGACAAAAAATTATTGTGGTTTACTTATTTATTTTTAACCAATGGTAGGTAGTTCTTCCATTCACGGTTGGGTTGCGGGGTTTCGGTGGGTTCAGGGGTGGTAGTTGCTGTGGGGGTAGGAGATGCTTCCGCGGTTGCTGTGGCTGTTGGGGTTGCAGTAGTGCTAGGAGTAGCGGTTGCCTCCATGGTCGCGGTAACAGTAGGAGTGGCGGTTGCTGTGGGTTCAGGAGTGGCGGTTGTGGTTTCTTCACTAGTCGCGGTAGCAGTGGGAGTAGGTTCAGGTTGAACAGGAATTAGTTCCGCGATGATCAAACCAGATCCTTCAGGACAAACAAATTTATAACGCACCCCGCTATACCCAGATGGTAGCTGAAGCTTGAGTTGTATCTCCTGGTTGGGAGAAACTCCTGTGTATGCTAAACGAGGCATTCTGTTTTCAGTTGTGGTAGTGCCACTTACGCTCTGATGGCCAACACTTAGAGAAAAACCGACCTCTTCTTGAGAATCGGTTAAAATAGCAACCCAGGTTTCATAAGTAGAGTTACTCCCTGAATTAAACCTCACGGTATCTCCTTCTACAAAACCCTCATTTTCTGGAGCCTCCATATAAGTATCTTCAATCATGAAATAATCAACATCTCCATGTTGACCTTTGACATGAGTAATCAGTCTCCTTATGTTGTAATGGTTTGCTGGTATTTCAACACCAACTTGGTGAATAGATCCGGGTTGTTCGTTTAATGACCAGACCACGCTTTTGGTAGATGGAATTAGTACTCCATCAATCTCGTAATTTAAGCCATTAAATGGATATCTCATATGTACTGAAGCAGTGTCTTGTATTTCTGAGAAAATACCAAAAGCTTCTTCTGTCTCTCCGAGCTCTAGTTCAGTAAATAGCCACCGAGGAGAGTCAGCCTCGGTAATAATTCCTGATTCTGATTGGTGTTTAAGCTCTGAAACAACAGGCTCAGAAATTATTTCTGAATCTATTCCAGTGAGTAGTTCAGATGTGATGGTGTGAGGTAGTTCAGATGTGATGGCTCGAGGTAGATCAGTTGTGATGGTGTGAGGAGGTCTTGCCAACCCCTGCTCATCTTTAGTATTAGCTTGAATAGGAGTATTTAACGCATAAAGGAGACCAGCAGAGGTTATCAGCCTAGCGAGGATTTCTCTAACTTCAGATTCAGATGGTGTTTTTTCTTTTGATACGCGAGCCATTTGAGTTAACTAAGAAAATATAAGTAATATTACTTGTGTCAATAATTATAAATCTTGGGACATATTATATACCAGTTGTCTATATTAAGCTAGTACTTGATTAAACTGGTATTTGTCCGTGTTCAGATTGCAGACAGGTTTTTAGAGCAGTTGATTAATTGTTTTTTAAAAATATATAAACTAGACTTTTCAGAGTAGTTATTAAAAGTTGTTCGCACTGCTGTCTTGCTAACAGCACAAAAGTTATTACAGAGATGCTGTTAAAGTGAAATGTTATAGTGAAAATAGTAAAAATAGTGAAGATGATAGCTTGACAATCGGTTTTATTTTTGTTAGTTTAAATTTAGTTTAAGATTTATGATTTAAAAGATTGATCAGCAAATCTTGGATGTGTATTTTATTTATTTCTAGGAAAGTTTTTATCAATAATATATGTTGGCACAAAACTCTTTAAATAATCAAGCAACCAACACTAGTCGCTTAGCTCCTCAGCTTAATACTCTTAATGTACAACCCAGTTCTACAAACAATGAAGCAGAAAATTCAAGTTTTAACTCTTCTGCCCCTCCTAACTCCAGCAATCATCCTAGGTTTGAAATGAGCTTAAAAAATAAAACAAGCGGTAAGAAGAAAACCATCATCATGGTTGCGGTTATTTTTTTATTATTTACAACGGTTGCGGGGGCATTTTTAGTTATTAAGGATAGACAGGATGTTAGAAAAGGGGCGCTAGAAGGTGTTTGTAATTATCCTGATAACCCAGATCATCCCTGCCATGGTCACGCTCCACTTTGGAGTACCTGTGAGCCTAATAAGGACAAAGGCGGAAATTTAACTTATTATGGAAAAAGATGGGGTTGTGATAATGCTTGTAATGAAGTTACGCTTCCTAATGAGTGGTGTGAGGGTGCTGATCTCAAATATTGTCAAGGTAATGGTGTTGTTGGTACAAGACGAAAAAATGCTGATGAGTGTGTGAAAATAAGCCAACCTTCTTCAAGCTCTGGTTCTGGGGGAAAACTAATATGCATGCCTTGGAATGGGAATCAAATGGTTAATGAAAAATATAACCAAAATCAAATCAAGGTCGTGAATAACGATTCAAAGGATGTTCAAGTTTGGGTACAAACGAACATTTGCAATAAAAATCTTTATGATGAGGTCACAAATAAAGAAGGTTATATACAAAATTCTAACGGTACGATTGAGTGTCGTGTTCATAAAAGCAGGCATCCTTATATTATTTATGCAGGAGATGAGAAAGTGTTTTCTTTAGAAGTTCCTTGTGAAAAGATCGGTCAACTGGATGTTTCTCGAGATAATGATCATTATGCAAATAAAGAAGCACCTGCAACTGATTGTTTTAACACGACAGACAATAATGTTTGGAGTGGCGGTGTTGCTTTTGTGGTTAAAGATAACAGACAAGAAGCTTGCCCTCCAGAGTCTGAACCCACCCCTGCCCCAGTACTTCCCACCTGTGGCAACTTTAAGATCTCTAATAATTTTCACCCCAACGATAACTATCTATTTAAACCAGGAGAAACTTTTAAAATAACCTTTGATACAACCAATGCGCAATATAAAGACATTTTTATTAGAAAATGTGAAGATTATGATGGTTTCCTTGGCAAGTGTATTGTTTGGGGAAACTGGAAAAAAGAAACGCGCATTAACGACAACAAAGATCAAGGAAACTCTACAACTATCACCCTACCCTCGGAAACTACTGCTTCTGGCAACTATGAAGTTGGAGCATCAGTGATTAATAGCAATTGTGATGCTGCTTGTTCATCATCAGGGCTTAATTATTTAAATGATTATTCTGGCACCCCTTGTGATTTTGGTAGATTAACCGAGATTGAAGGGAAGGATTGCAGTATTGACGATACCAAATGTTCGGCAAGTTATTATATTGCCGAAACACCTGCTCTTGTTTGTGCCCATTTGACGCTCAGTGGCGAGGTTGATGGCATGGCACATATCGCTATCAAAGAAAAGATTAATCTTGCAACAGCATTTAGTTATTATGGTCAAATCCGTTATGGTCGTTGTGAAGGAAATGAAAAATGTCGAGTTGCAGATACCCAAGATCCACAAACTCTTCTTTTGGTTGATGAGTCAGGTAATAAAAAGGAACTTGGACAGAGCCCGATTCATAACTCGTTTTCGACAGAAACTCCAGGCTTATATGTTTTTGAGACTAATGTTTATGAAGATGAGAGATGTTCTAAGATGTGCTCTGCTGCTGGTATTTTATATAAAAATAATGGTAGCAATTGCAGTTCTACCAGCTGGACCAACATTGGACAATGTGTAGCTCATGGCTGTATAAAATATTTAGAGGTAAGGGGTATAGAAGCTCCTTGCAAATGTGTAACTATAACCTTATTAGATTCGCAAAAGCAAGGAATAAATCCAGATAAAATAAAGGCCGGAGATATAGTATATTTTGCAGTGAGCTACACTGGTACTTGTGGCACAAATCCAACTGCTAAAATTAGAATTTCTAAAGTACATAGTGGTGGAGAAACAGTTTTGACTCGTTGGACTGCGGAGGGTTTGGAGATTGATAAAGGAAATAACCGTTTTTTGTATAAATACGAAATTCCTCAAAATGTATATAAATTCAAGATAGATGCTGGAGTGTCTTTTGGAACATAATAAGTTTTTTTCTCAGACCCTGATTTTAACCTGACTACACTTTTTGTTCCGATAATACTTTCTTATAAATATAAATTATCGCGCCTCCTGCTCTCGCTGTTTTTCATTCTCTACTACCTAATCCTACTGCACAAGTTGTCCCTATACTTTCTACTTGACCACTCATTTGATTTTTGATACTTTAAATTTAGCTATCTTTTTAGAGTTTAATCAATTAAAAATTATTAAAGAATTTTAAACCCTGATTTATTAATTAAGTGAGTGTTTTATTTATTTTTTAACTGAGTATATTCTCAAAATATGACAACACAACCAGGTTTTAATCAAGCGGACAACCCTATCCCCCCTACCTCTCAATCTAATCCTAACTCTTTACAGCCAGGGGCTGTTAATCAGCCAAATTATCTAGGTCCTCAGCCCAAACATAAAGGCTCCTCAGACAACAAAAAAAACCTCTAGCGATTATTGCGGCTGTCTTTTTGCTGGTTTCCACAGTAGTTGGGGCGTCTTTACTGATGAGGGAGAGACAAGATGTGAGACGGGAGGCGGAAGAAACGATTAAAGAAGTATGTGAGATCATGATTAATGATAATGCTATCGACGCTGATATGTGTACTAATGAGGATACAGTAAAACTTACAATTAAGTTTGATGCTGAGTATGATCAAATTGCAATCTGGAATCAAGGAGAGGAAGATTCTCAAGAAATTCCTTCGTTGCAATTCAAAAACACTGATGAATATATACAAGATAACGGTAGCATTAATGAAATCGTTGAAAATGGTAAGAAAAAAAAGGTTTTAACTATTAACGAATGGGAGATCAACAAATGGCCTGCATCATATATAAATGTGCGGTTTAGAAAAAAAGATGATCCTCAAGAAGGAGTAAAATTTTGTCAATCAATGAGTAGGATTATATATCCTTGTCTTTTTTGTCATCATCTCGATATAAAAGATCAAGACGATAAAACTATTAATTCAAAAATAGAAAATGCGATCCCCAAGTATAAGATTAAGGACACTGTTTATATTAATTTTAACTCCAATAATATATTTGAGAACTCTTTTATCTATGCCAGGAAATGCACAAAAATCAATCAAGAATTCGAAGATCAACTAACCCCAGCTAACAGAAAGATGGTGTGTAGTGAATGGGGTGAATGGTTTCGGCTAACTGGAGTATCACAAATACAAGTTAAGACGAATAGAACTTCTTTTTTATTGAATAAGGCACAGTTTAGTGAGGGCATATATGAACTGGGAGTTTCAGTAGCAAGTGACGATTGTCAATATGCTTGTTCTTCTCACGGCAAGTTTTATAAAATATCGCCTCAAAGTGATAGTACGTGTGAAATGCCATCTCCAACGCAATTAAGAGGCACCGAAATTCAATATCAAGTGTTTAAGCTTGAAGAAGATGGCAGTGATAAAGAGGTAATCAACGTTGATGTAAACTGCACTAATGGGAAAATTGGCTTGGAATGCCAAGGAGCTTTAGTTGAGGTAGAAGCATCCACTGAGATTGATGATCCTGATAATCCTGATGATCCAGACAATCCTGATGATCCTGAAGTTACAGTCAGGTGTGGCAATCTTCAGTTAGTTAATCAAGACGGTAGTGTAATAACATCTCCAAAAACTTACACTCAAGGCAATAGGGTTTATTTTACTTTTAATACCGAGGGTTCTCACCATTTTGAGCTTAGGTCTAGATTTTGTAAGGAAATAAAAACAGTTGATGGTAAAGAAACGTGCACAAAATTTAGTGACTGGGAGAGAATAGGCGCGCTTCTTCATAGGGTGCCGGACGTTCCTGCCCAAGGAGTGGTTGACGATCACCTAGCTAAGCCATTTAAAGGAGCTACTTACTGGTTTAATTCTAGAGGAGATAATGACTTAACCCAGAAAGGAATTGAGTTGGTTGAGCTTGGTGTCTGGTCAATAAATCAAGCTGGTGATAGAGTGTGCTTTCCTGATGGTGGTTATTATGCGCAAAACTTTGAAGAAGGAGAAAAAAGACCAGAACAACAAGAAGATTATACAATTATTTGGGAGAGACTAGAGCCCCTTGTTACGGATCCAGTTGCAACTAACTCCGCCCAGAGAAGAGTGTGTGGTTTACCGGCTAAGTTAGAAAAAGAAGATCAGAAAAGGAGCATATGTAGTGTGAGTTATTACGTCAGGCCAAGCAGCGCATCGTCAAATCTCTGTCAATGTAGTACCTTAAAATTGTTTGCAAAGAACCAAGAAGGTAACTATTCTGAGGTGGTGAACTTAAGAAATAACAAAAACTTAAGAGCTGGGTCTCAAGTGCAGTTTAGGATAGAGTATGATTCTGCTGGTGGTTGCAAGGTTCCCACAAAGGCTGAGATTAGAATCGCATATGCAACAAACGAGACTGGTTCATATACAGATTTGGGTTGGAGAGAGACATCTGTCAATAGTCAGGGGAAGTTTGTGTACAACTATGAAATTCCTGCAGGAGCATATTATTTTAGAGTTAGCGCTAGGTTTACAAACTAGCATATTAAGATTTTAGAATTTTAGTTATTTTTAAGTACTAGAAAGCGGAGGGATCTCTGACCTCAGCTTTTTAGTACTTGGGACTTAAAGGTTTTTGTAGGTTTTTATTTCCCTTAGAAAACTTGCTTGGAAACCTCTTTCTACTCTACCTCGCCCCCTCGCCCAGATACCCTGCTCCGCCTACTTTGCCAAGACACCTTTGCCAAAGACCCTAACGGTCGGATCTTGTATCTTGAGCAATAAAAGAGGTTCCATCTAGTTGACTTACAACAATGTTTTTTTGTTATTATAAGAGGTGATGTTAAACACTCACTCTTTTAACTCAAAAACCTCCTTATTGTATCTGTTGTTTTTTTCTGGGAAAATCCACATGAGATAAAGTATCATATTTATTATAATTTTTTAGAAAACAGTTTTCGTTTAGGATTTGGTTTTAACACTAAGTTGCTACTATTTCTCACCTATATAAAAACAAAGAAAATTATAGAAAATATCGATGAAAAATATGAACCAGAATTAAAGTTAATATTAATATTAAATAAAAAATGCGAAAAGAAACACCAACAGATTATTATGATCATTATCCAACTCCAGACGAAATGGAGATTAAAACAAATATTGATTATATTTTAGAGGATACTATAAAGCGCTGGACAAGAGAGTGGGAGAGGATAGAGGAGATGAGAGATTATTTAGAAAAGATAAAAGCCGACAAAGTGATTGAGATAGGGAGGTCGCCACTACCAACAGAGTTTGGTGATTTTACCTATATTATATTTGGTGATTATATGAGTGGTGAACATCACGAGGTTTTATTATATGGAAGGGAGAACAACATAGTGGAGAATATGTTGTGCAGAATGCACTCAGCCTGTCAGACTAATGAAACCTATCACGCCATAAATTGCGAGTGCAGAAAGGAGTTGCAAGAATCGCTACAAATGATTGCAGAAAATGGTGCTGGAATGCTTTTATATCTGCAACAAGAAGGTAGAGGAACAGGTATGAACGGCAAAATGCATCAATTAAATGGAATGTTCCGGTGGAACGATAATGGCATTGAACAGGCAACTGATGAGAATGGAGTGAGAATTGATACAGACAGGGCATACAAAGAAGCTGGTTTCCCTAGTGAGTGTAGAGATTTTAGTGTTGCTGGTGAGATTATGAGAAGTTTAGGGATACACTCGGTTAGACTCATCACCAACAATCCAGACAAGATAAGTCAGATTGAAAACTGCGGAATTCAGGTTATCCCAGTTGGAATACATATTACGCCAGACAATGAAATTATTGCTTCAGATTTAGAAAGTAAAGCAAAAAATCTAGGACATAATATACCAAAGGATAAATATACCTATGAAAATAAAAATTAAAAAAGACAAATACCAAAAAGCAAGAGGAGGCAAATCTACACTTTATTGGATTTTATGTGAGGGTTGTGGCAAGAGATTATATCTTTATCAAAAAGATGGCGGGGGAAGTCTTTATAGACTTTATATAGATAGAATAATGGGTGATAAAGAACGAGATAAAGTCATCGCCAATGACAAACTGATAACTTGTAGTTGTGGAGAGATGATTGGATATAAATATATTTACAAAAAGGAGAATAGACAAGCAATAAAACTATTTACTAAGGCGATTCAAAAGGAAATCTATGGATAAAACAAGTGAAGCAGTATGGGCGATTGTTACTTATTTAGTCGTTCTCTCGTCAGAAGCCTTCACCAGATTCTCTTGATTGTGGTTTGAAAAATTAATGAAGAAAACAATAAAAGCGCAACTTGCACTAACTCGCTAGAAGTTACACTTTCTGTTCTACCTCGCCCCCTCGCCCAGATACCCCCCCCTCTCTCAAAAGAACCCAAATAAGTTTTTATAATTCTTAAAACCAGCCTAAAACTGTCTACTTACACTCTATCCTCTGCCTACTTATTATTTATCCTAGTGAGATATCTATTGAGAGTTAAACTTTTCAGCTTAAGAAAAACTAATACCATAAAAGCAAGGGTTGGTTTTTACTTGAGAGTTTTATAATAATCTACTATAATACTTTCTTATCAATATAAATTATTGTTCATAAATAGCGTTATAAGCTTTTATTGAATCATCTTAAATATATGCCA
>CAZCXA010000007.1:0-39084 GCA_964502565.1 uncultured Pseudomonadales bacterium | reverse complement strand
ATTGCAATAGGGCAAAAGATTGCGTAAGCAGTTGAAAAATGAAAACCCAAGCTTGATGCTATGCCTAAAACTGCAGTTCTTTTCAAGGACAACCGTTTATCTTTTTTTACTAAATCTAAAACAATTAAGATAACCAAAGTTAGCAATGGCATAGGGAACGGATTCCAAGCACTTGTCGAGATAATCAACCAAAAAGGAGCTGAGGCAATAATTATCGCATAGATTTTTCCAAAAAATTTATAAGCAAGGAAAACCTGAATTAACAGCAACAAGATCATGACATATACGGCTGAGACTGGGTTAAGACCGGTTAAGAAATAAGCTGGAGCTAAAAGATAATACCAACCTGGGCCAAAATATAATCCAGGGATGCTGGTCCAAGGACCTATTAATTTAGGGGATCTGAGCAATATCATGTGCAAAACTGCCAAGGAGTCTTTGCCATGATCAAATCCAAATGCGACAGCGTTGTCCAATAAGTAAGGTATTCTGGTTCCGATTACGAAGAACAGGAGGAACAGTAACAATTTTTCTAAAAAAAATTTATGAAAAAAAGATTTTAGTCTGTTAATAATATTTTTATTATCTTGATTTTGTTGGTGTTGATGCTCGGACTTTTTGTTTTTCATCTTTTAAGGTTTTAGATAAAATTTGAGCCAAGTTTCCGAAAAAAACCTACTTACTAAATTTCTCATCTAACTATTTACTCCTGAGCGAGCTCACCTCTGCAATTAGCTTCTCACGTCCGACTATCAGCAGGATCACCAAGTACGACAGTCCAATCACGAAACCTGAAAAAATAAAACGGGTAAGACTCTGGCTAGCTAAGGATTGCAAAGCAAACCCAACTACTGCCATGCCTGCCACAGACAGCAACTGCCTCCATATCTGTTGCCAAATATCTACATCAACAAACTTTTGCACAAACTTGATTGATAAAAATGAACTGAATGATACTATCAAGGAAGCTAAAGCAACACCATTAAAGCCAAAAAACCAGACAGTAACTGGGGTAACCGTCCAAGTTAGGGTTGTCCAGATAACCATTAATTTTAATGTTTTATTGATCTGACCAATCGCATTTAAGGTGTTAACAAGCGGAGTTGAGATCGCGGCCCAACCAATACTTAGGGCAAAGAAAATAAAACTCGTCACTGCTGGTTGCCATTTTTCATACTGGCCTACCACTTGAGTTAAGGGGGAGATCATTAAACACATACCGATAAGAATGGGAAAAATTAATAAACTTATAAAAAATATTGATTTTTCTAAGGCTTTTTTTAACAGATCTTTTCTTTTTTGCAGTTTAGAAAAAGTAGGAAAGGTTATTGCCATGACATTCTGCACAGTAAGATTATATGGATACATAGACCAATTCTTTGCCCATTGAACAAAACCAAACTGGTTAAGCGGTAAAAACTGACCTAAAACAATAAAATAAAGTTGATCTTTAATCCTGGCCAAAAAATCATTCAGTTGAAACTTGGCTCCAAAGCCAAGCATAGATTTTAATGATTTTTTGTTGATAGCAAAACCAACTCGCCAAGGCTTAATAACAAGCATCACGATGGTGCCTAAAATTGAACGGGCTAAAATTGCCCAGGTGTAAGCTCCAGCACCCATGCCTTTCCAGGCAAAATAAATTAAAATACCGTCAAAGGTGATCTGCTCAAAAATTTGAGGAACGATTAACAAAGAGAACTTTAACTCTCTTTCCAACTGAATTGAGGAGATTGTTTTTAAAGATGCCAAAGGAAAAGAGATGGCTAAGGCCAGCAAGATCCAGACTCCTTGTTGACCAACCGTGCGTTGCACCAACCCGGTGGCGTTGATAATCAAGACAATTATTACGATCAACCAAGATAACATCTGTTGAACAGTAAAGACTGTCCGATAATCAGTTAAAGTTGGTTCTTTCTTTTTTTGCACCAACGCTGCAGCCAAACCAATATCAGAGAAAAAAATCAACAACCCAATTATCTGAGTAACATAGCCATAAACTCCAAAGTCTTCAGGTTCAAAAAAAGCACTCAATAAAAAAATTGTTACCAAACCTAAACCTTGTAATAAAACTGTTTTAAAAAAATATGAAAAAGCACCGGTAACGGTACGGCTTTTGATACTGCGGATCTCTTCATCTGAAAATAGCGTTTCAATATTTTCCTTGGGATCAACGGTTGGTGCTGAAGGACTGGTTGACATTAAACTATTTCTTAAAGTTAATTTCTTTTATCTTTCCTATGTTTTTCATTTTAAATGACCAAAGAATAACAAGTAACAAGGTTACCGCACTCAATGCATCGCTTAATCTTCTCAGGTTAGTATTAGAAAATCTTAAACCAACAGTTTGATGACCTGGTGGCACTTTTAATAAGATTAATCCATTTTTAGAGGTTGTCAACTCTGCTTGATTGTGAGTTTGCCATCCAGGATAATGGGCAATGGCTAGTTCTAGTTCGACCGGTTTTTCTAGTTTTTCGTTAAACCGTAGTTCTTTCTGATGCGTTTTATCAACAGTCACCATTAAGTTATCTAGAGGGTAACTGCCAGCATTGATGATAAGGTTTTCAGCAGGTGGCAACCTTAAATCAAGATCAGTTGGGATATAATCTGGTAAAGTAGCACTCATCTCAGATCTAATTTTTTCTGCATTTGAATAATAATAATCTGAAGGATTATCTAAAAATTCTTCTGGATGAACAAATCGCAAGTTTAGAAGCAGGGTGGAGAGTAAAACAATGACAGCAATGATATTAAGCGTATGATATTGTCTTGTTTGCTGGAGTGACCAGCCTGCAATCATTGACAAAAGAAAACTTCCAATCCCCAAAAACCTCCAAGGAAACTGAGCAAATCTCAGAGGCGCAATACTGTGCCAGAAAAACTCTGACCAAGGTAAGGTCAAAAATATTACGATTAAAAACAGGATCATTATTCCCAAGATGAAATAAAGCTCTTTTTTAACTAACTTGTTTTTCTTTATAATGACTTGAAAAGATAAAAAAAATATTAAAAAAATTGTTAAAAGTAAAGAGAGAATCTGTCCATAGCCCAAGAAAAAAGTAACTGGATCGTTTGGTCCATACTCGCTCCCGCCAAATCCCCAATTAGGTTGAAAAAATTGACGAAGATATAAAAAATGTATTCTAAAATCAAAATACTCAGCTAAAATAAACCTCTCAACTTGAGTAAAGCTTTTTTCAAGATAAGCGGGAAATAAATAAAAAGCTGATAAGCCGGTAGCCATCAGTCCAGAACCAATTATCGTTTTAAAAGATTTCTTAAAGTTGGCAATACCTGATTTTGTTTCAAAAAACTCAAAAAATAACAGCAATAAAACAACACCTATGATAAACGGAGTAAAGATCATGGTTGAGATATTATGACTTAAAAATAAAACTGACAAACTCAGAGTTAAGCTCAGCCAACCCCATCTTTCTTGTTTGATAATCTTTAGTGCTCCCCAAACAATCCAAGGCAACGCCATCATTCCCCAGAGTTCATTAACTGCACCACGAACATATAAGTTTAAAAATCGATAAGGTGCAAGAGAAAACGCAAGCGAGGTAATGATACTGGCGAGATCGGTTTTAAATAATTTTTTACCCAGTAGGTAGCTTCCTAACAAACTAAAAAAATTAGCAACTAAAAAGATAAACTTTACCGAACCCACAAGCGAGTTGGTCAGCCAGTAAAAAATCGCTCCAATATAAAATGGCAACGGTCCATAAAACTGAAACAGAGGCATGCCATATCCGTAACCAAAGTTTTGCGACCAGCGTACTGGGAAATGTCCATCTTGGAGTGCTCTCAACATCTCAGCAATTCTTGCTCCATGAGTAAAGTCATGGATCTTAAAGATGCTAGGTTGTAATAAGGGCCATGATGACGCAAGAAAAACTGCTATCATTACCCAGTATTTCACAGAGTTTTTGTTAAATAATCTGGATAAAAAGCTCATAAAAAGTATTGTACCACTTGAATAGATAGATATCCTTACATTTTTTATTTATTTTTGAGTTTAAAAAAGCAAACACATCTATTTTTTTCCTAGCTTGCGTTCATGAGTTTTGATAAGATAATAGAAGATCTAACAACATGTCTGACAACAAACCTAAAAATACCATCTCTCAACAGTCATTTTTTATCATCAACCAAAAAACAATTATGCAAGGCTTTTTTTTAGGCTTGTTCTCTTTTTTGGTTGTGATTGTTCTTTTTGCAGTTTGGGGTGGGCTGATGCTGAATAATAAATATCAACTTTTCTTGTTTTTTTCCAAAATGTCTCACCAAGACTTGGTCAGTTTAGCTAAAACCATTCAGCCTAAAAAATATAAAAATTCTCAAGTTAACTTCTTGATTTTAGGCACTGATGAGACTGAAAATCGACCAGATTTTCCCCAGCTCACTGATAGTATTATTTTAGCCCAGCTTGATACGAGCACTGCTCAATTAACGACTCTTGGACTGCCTCGAGATCTTTGGATAGAGCCTTATAAAACAAAGATCAATGCCCTTTATGAATATGGTAAGGAACGCTATCCTGATCAACCTCAACAGTTTCCTGCGGAAGTCATCAGTGAGATGACTCAGCTAAATCTTGATCACACTCTAGTTCTTTCGATGGAACAGATCGCTGGGTTGGTTGAGTTGGTGGGTGGCGTCCTAATTAATGTTGAGAATGGCTTTATTGACGATCAGTTCCCCAGGAATGATGTTGATATTCAGGTTGAACACGATCCAGAAAAGTTATATGAAACTGTTGAGTTTGCCCCCGGACCAAACCTGATGAACGGCGAAACAGTTTTAAAGTATATTCGCAGTCGCCATAGTCAAGATTTAACTGAAGGTAATGATTTAGCCAGATCTCAAAGACAACAGCAGGTGCTGATGGCGATAATAAATAAACTGTCTCAGCCAGATCTGCACTGGAAACATCCAGAAGTTACCGGTAGTTTAGTTAAGTTTTACCAAGATAATTATGGAGATTTTTTACCTTTAGATCAAGTTATCTCAATGGTCTTAGCCATGGGTAAAAAAGTTACTCAGTTGCAGTTCAACTCGCTGACACTTGCTGAATATCCAGAAAATCCAGAAGGGTTGATCGAGCACCCTCTTGCTCTTAGACCATATCAAAACCAATGGGTGTATCTTGTTAAAGATCTGAGCGCCTTTCAACAATTTATCAAGCAAAGTTTTAATAATTAAACTTGTCTAGTTAAACTCTATTTAATCATGTCAAAGAAAACGCCTCAATATCCGCCCATTCCCTTTAAAACCAAAAACTTGATTCGTTTATTAGTGGCAATCATTATTGTCTTGATTTTCTTTACCAACTATTTTCAAACGCTGTTAAGACTGGAAAAACGCAAGTATAATCATCTTGAAGATAAATATGTGAGAGTGCGGAATATGTTAGGCAGAGAAGAGATGCAAAGATTAATTGACTTGTCATACGAACAACAATCTCAGTAATAAATAATAAATATCAGAGACTTTATGAATAACTCAACTAGATCAGCTAAAACTATTCTGGTCACCGGTGGCGCTGGTTTTATTGGTGCCAACTTTATCCATTATTGGTTAAAAAATCATCTCCAAGACAAGATAATTAACTTGGATGCCCTAACTTATGCCGGCAACCTTAACAATCTGTCAGCAGTTGAAAATCATCCGCAATACGTCTTTGTTAAAGGTGATATTACAGACGAAAAAACAGTTGATGAGGTGATGAAAGACGTCGATTGGGTGGTTCATTTTGCAGCCGAAAGTCATGTGGATCGCTCGATCAAGAACCCTGAAGTTTTTGTTAAAACCAATGTGTTAGGTACACAAGTTTTGCTAGAAACCGCGCTCAAACATAAAATTGACCATTTTCATCACATCTCTACTGACGAGGTGTTTGGCTCCTTGCCTCTCAACTCTAATGAACAGTTTACTGAAGAAACAAGTTATGATCCTCGCAGTCCCTACTCCGCCAGCAAGGCCGGCAGTGACCACTTGGTTAGAGCTTATGGTGAGACATATGGTTTAAACTACACCATTAGCAACTGCTCAAACAACTACGGACCTTATCAATTTCCTGAAAAACTTGTTGGCTTAACCATCACTAACTTAATTGAAGATAAGAGTGTTCCAGTTTACGGAGATGGCAAACATGTACGCGATTGGCTGTATGTCGAGGACCACTGTCAAGCGATTGACGCGATCTTGCATTCTGGCAAAAAACAGGAAACATATCTAGTTGGTGGGTTAACTAACGACATCTCCAATCTAGAAATCGTCCAACTGATCGTTAAACTGATGGGAAGATCCCTAGACGTGATCGAGTTTATCACTGACCGACCTGGTCATGATCGACGCTATGCGATTGACTGGAGTAAGATCAATCAAGAACTCGGCTGGGAGCCCAGTGTTAGTTTGGAACAAGGATTGAAAAGAACAGTTGATTGGTATCAACAAAATAAAGGCTGGTGGCAGGAGTTAAAAGAAAGAAACAAAGAATGGTTTAAAGAACATTACACATAAGATTTCTTTGTTAATCACAAAAAATAAACTCTAAAGATACTAAAACTTTAACCATTAAAATAATCTTCTATGGGAAAAATTCCTCTACTTACTACCGGAGCTAATGGTTTGGTAGGCTCAAAATTTGTTGAGTTATTTCAAGAAAAATACGAGATTACAAGCCTTGAGTTAAGGCACGCCTCAAACCCGGTGGATATTACTCACCTGTCCTCGGTTCTAACAGCCTTTGAAAACTCTCCTGCTCAAGTCGTGATTCACTTAGCTGCTTACACAGACGTTACTGGAGCTTGGAAACAAGATGGCGATAAAAACGGCAGTGCTTATCAAGTTAACGTGATTGGCACCCAAAATATTGTCACAGCCTGTCACCAGTTTGATAAATTCTTAATTCATGTTTCAACTGCTTATGTGTTTGATGGAGAGTCTGCTGGCTTGTACTCTGAAACTGATTTCACTAACCCTATCGAGTGGTATGGCCAAACAAAGCTCATGGCAGAGGAGTTGATCCAAGCCAGCCAAACCAAACACGCCATCCTGCGTATTGATCAACCATTTCGTTCAGATGGGTTTGAAAAAACAGATATCGCGCACAGGATAATTCAAGGTTTGAAAACCTCGAGTTTGCAACCAATGTTTGATAATCATTTTTTTGGACCAACCTTTATTGATGATTTTGCTAAGGTTTTAGATTTCTTTGTTGAAAAACAAGTTGATGGATTGTTTCATGCCTCAGCCGGTGAAAAATGGAGTGATTACGAGTTTGCCCAAGCGATCAAAAAAATCCATAACTTATCAACTGAGGTTAAACCTGGAAATCTCGAAGGGTACTTAAAAACCGTGAACCGTCCATATCAGAAAAATACCGCTTTAAACTGTGAAAAGTTAATTAAAATTTTACCGTTTCAGATGAATACTATTGAGAAGGCCCTGAGTTTAATCAAGATTGAGTAAACTTGGTTGCTTTTTCTTTCCACTGCTTGATCTTTTTGTGATCTCCTGACACAAGCACTGCTGGCACTTGCCAACCCTGATAAACTTCAGGTCGAGTATATTGAGGTGCAGATCTTAGATTTGGTTTAGAATGAGACTCATCTACCAAACTTTCTGGATTACCTAATACTCCTGGTACAAGTCGGGTAATTGCGTCAACCATCACCAAGGATGCAGGCTCCCCGCCGGTTAAGATATAATCGCCAACTCGCAGTTCATAGTCAACTAGATACTGAGCTACTCGTTCATCAACCCCTTGATAATGACCACAGATAATAGTGACTTCTTTTAGTTGACTCAGGGTTTGAGCTTTTTCTTGGGTAAAAACCTTGCCCTTGGCAGAGGTTAAGATGATCGCTTTATTTTTTTGACCTTTTTTATGCTTAAGTGATCTCAAAGCTAGGTCGATCGGCTCTATCTTCATGACCATTCCTGCTCCACCGCCATAAGGAGGCTCATCAGTTATCTTGTGTTTATCTTGAGCAAACTGACGAATATCAACGATCTTAAAGTTAACCTTTTTCTCAGCTTGAGCTTTCTTCAAGATTGAGGTCTTTAAGGGGGTAACAAAAAAATCTGGAAAAAGAGTAAGCAGATTAAGATTCAGCATAAATAAACCAGTGTTTTAACAGATATTAAGAAAGATTGAGGCATAAATGGGCTGGTGCTTGAGCAATTAATTCTTCCGCAAGTTTAATCGTCCTCAAGCCTAATCGTTTTTAAGTTTAATCGTTTTCAAGTTTAATCTTCCTCAAGCTTAATCGTTTTCAGGTTTAATTTTCCTTAAGTTTAATCGTCCTTAAGCTTAATCGTTTTCAGGTTTAATTTTCCTTAAGTTTAATCGTCCTTAAGCTTAATCATCCTCAGGGAGTGAGTTGGTTACGTTCTCAGCTTTTATTATATCTCCTCCTTTAGCACATTCTTCAATTTGTTTATTTACTGTCTCAACTGCAGAAGCCGTGTTTCCGCCTCCTCTGGATTGAATTCCTTGAAGATACGCTTTATTTTAAAACAATCTGCCTAAAACACTTTGATTTTCTAACATTTTTTTAAAAAATTAATTGATAATAATAAACTGTCCACAAGTTAACAACCCTCTTTTAAACTGATACAATAGTTTCTTATTATACAGCTAGTTAGCTAAAACCGAAATATTTAGTTTCATTATGAACATCACTATTATCGGCACCGGGTTCGTGGGCGCGGTTTCAGGAGCGGTTTACGCCAAAAAAGGGCACCAGATCACTGGGCTTGACATTGATCAAAACAAGATTGACTCATTAAAAAAGGACAAGGTTCCGTTTTACGAACCAAACTTAGAAAAGTTACTTAAATCTCAACAAAAAGCTGGTAGGTTAACCTTTACCAACAGTTACAAAGAAGCCATTCCTGATGCAGATCTGGTGATTGTGGCGGTTGGAACACCATCATTAAAATCTGGAGCAGTCAACCTCACCTATATCAAACAAGCCTGCAAGAATCTTGCACCTTTTCTAAAAAACCAAGCGATTGTAGCGATTAAATCTACTGTGCCTCCTGGAATTTTTCAAGAGCTTTATCCGTTAATTGAAAAACATGCTAAAAATAAATTTTATTTAGCAGCTTTACCAGAGTTTCTTAAAGAAGGTACTGCTGTTGACGATACGCTATATCCTGATCGAGTCGTGATTGGGGCTGATGAGCCTAAGGTCTTTAAACTTTTAGAGGAACTTTATCTGCCTTATCAAGCGCCGATCGTTAAGGTAAACCCAGAAACAGCGCAGATGATCAAGTACGCCTCAAATGCGTACTTGGCCACACGCATCACTTTCATCAACCAAATTGCTGATTTATGCGAGATAAATGGCGCAAATATTGAAGATATTATCAAAGGTATTGGCTTTGACAAACGCATTGGACATCATTACTGGTATCCAGGTTTGGGTTACGGTGGTTCCTGCTTTCCCAAAGATGTTAAAGAGTTGGCAGCCTATGCTAAACAAGTAAAAAGACATAAAAACTTAATTGTGGTGATTGATAAACTCAATGATGCCAGAATTCCAAGATTAATATCAAGTTGGGAAACATTGGTTAAGGGTTGGGCTGGTAAAACAGTGGCAACGCTAGGTCTATCTTTTAAACCGCAGACCAATGACACGCGTCATGCTCCAGCTAGTATAATCATACCCAGACTACTTAAAAAAGGTGCTAAAGTGAAAGGATATGATCCTCAAGCTCGGTGGTCGCCCCCTGAGAAAACAGTTCAGTTTCAGCAACTGGCAACGGTTGAACAAGCTGTTAAGTCTGCTGATATAATCATGATCTTGGTGGAATGGCCTGAAATCGTAAAGTTTGATTTTACAAAAACCAAGCTTAAAAAACAGCAGTATTTTATTGATACACGCAACCGGTTTCAATCTGCCAAACTTAAAAAAGCTGGCTATATTTATCAAGGAATTGGCAATACTTAAAAAAAATCATTATGTCAGACTCACCTACTATTCTGATCACCGGCGGTACTGGTTTCGCTGGTTCACATTTAGTTGAGGCCCTACTCAACAGAAATCATACCAATGTTCATGTTACCAGCTATGGGTCTAATCCTGGTTTTGTTGCTAATCTTTTACCAGCTGATCATCTTCATTCTGTTGATCTCACCAAGTTTGACCAAACGACACAACTTTTAAAAAAGATCCGTCCAGATCATGTTTATCATTTGGCAGCGTTAGCTGGAGTGGAAAACAGTTTTGACAAACTGAAACAAGTTTTAGATATTAATACTCAAATTCAACTCAGCGTTTTGCTGTCAATCAAGGAGGTTTGTCCTGAAGCGCGAGTGCTAACCATTGGGAGTGCTCTAGAGTACCAACCTCAGGAAACACCTCTGGCTGAGACTGATCTGTTGGGTCCGATCAGCCCTTATGGAGTCTCGAAAGTCACTCAGGATATGCTGGCTTATTCTTTTTTTCGTCAAGACAACTTACAGATTATTCGGACTCGATCGTTTAACCACATTGGAGAGCGACAAACTCCGGGGTTTGTGGTGCCAGATTTTGCATTACAGATTGTTGAACTAGAAAAAAAACGCAACACTAGTACTCATCAAGTCGAGGTTGGCAACCTGCTAGCTATTCGTGACTTTACCGATGTTAAAGATATGGTCAGAGCCTATATAACCTTGATGGAAAAAGGTAAGATTGGAGAGGTCTATAACATTGGCTCAGGCCAGGGTCACACCATTCAAGAAATTTTAGAGATTCTGATTGAGTTAGCGCAAGTGCCGATCTCAATCAAGACCAATCCAGAAAAGTATCGTCCAGTTGATGTGCCCAAACTCATTGCCAATATTGATAAAATTAAGGAGTTGGGATGGAAACCAGAAATCCCGATCAAACAAACCTTAGCAAGAACAATTAATTATTTTCGGTCAATATGAAAAAAGCTTTTATCACCGGCATCACCGGTCAAGATGGTTCTTATTTAGCAGAGTTTTTACTTGATAAAGGTTATAAGGTTTATGGCTTAACCCGTCGCACCAGCACGCAAAACTTTGAGAGGATCTCGCAGATTATTCATAACCCTAACTTAACTCTGATATCAGGGGATTTAATTGATCAACACTCCATGACCAATGCGATCAAGGATCTTCAGCCAGATGAGATTTATAACCTGGCAGCTCAATCATTTGTGCAAGCCTCTTGGGAACAACCGGTTTTAACAGGCGAGGTGACGGCCTTGGGTGTGATCAGAGCCTTGGAAGCGATGAGCACTTCTGCTCCTATGGCGAGATTTTATCAAGCTAGCTCTAGTGAGATGTTTGGTAAGGTTCAGGAAACTCCTCAAGATGAGAACACTCCTTTTTATCCCCGCTCTCCCTATGGTGTGGCTAAGGTTTATGGTCACTGGATAACGGTTAACTATCGTGAGTCATATGATTTATTTGCTGTGAGTGGTATTCTATTTAATCATGAGTCACCGCGTCGTGGTTTAGAGTTTGTTACTCGCAAGATTGCCAACGGGGTGGCGCGAGTTAAGCTTGGTAAGCAAAAATTTATTGAACTGGGCAACCTCGATGCAAAACGTGACTGGGGTTATGCTAAGGATTATGTCGAGGCAATGTGGCTGATGCTCCAACAAGATAAACCACAAGATTATGTCATTGCCACTGGTGAAACTCATTCAGTAAAAGAGTTTTTACAGATCGCCTGCAAAGTGGCCAAGATTCAAGACTGGCAAGCTGTCTACAAACATAATAAATCCTTTGACCGGCCAGCAGAAGTGGATCAACTGATGGGCAACCCAGCAAGAGCAATCAAGGAGTTGGGCTGGAAACCTTCAGTGAGTTTTGAAGAACTGGTTGAGTTAATGGTCAAAGCTGAACTAGAAAAAGAAAGTTGCTAAAAAAATATATGCAAGATAAAAAAGCCTGTGTTATCATTCCTACTTATAACGAAGCCGGCAATATTGAACGCACTGTTAAACAGTTGCAAAAGATTTTTAAACAAGTTGCTGACTGGCAGATGCAGATTCTGGTGGTTGATGACAGTTCTCCAGATAAAACCTCTGACAAAGTTAGGACTCTGCAAAAAGAATACTCTAACTTGCATTTGTTAATCAACAAAACCAAAGACGGCCTTGGATCTGCCTATCTAAAAGGCATGGATTACGCTTTTGATAAGTTGCAAGTTGAGGTGGTGTTTGAGTTTGACGCTGATCTGTCTCATGATCCAAAAAAAATTCCCTTGTTTTTAGCAAAAATAGATGAAGGCTATGGTTTAGTAATCGGTTCTCGCTACATTCCTGGAGGCAGTATTCCTCGTGATTGGGGTCTACATCGACAGTTTTTAAGTCGGGGCGGAAATATAGTTATCAAAACCATCTTAACCAACTTCTCGATTTCAGATTGGACCACAGGATTTAGAGCAATCACTAAAGAAACCTTTCAAAAAATCTCTCCTGAAATGAGAGAACAAAGGTTCAGTGGTTATACTTTTCAGATTGGTTTTTTGTATAAAGCTGTACAAAAAAAAATCAAGATTGCCGAGGTGCCTTTTCATTTTATTGATCGCACTATAGGCGAGAGTAAGATTGGTCCAGAATACATTATCAATAGTTTAATTTATCTTGGTAAAACACGAGTGCTTGAATTAATACAGACTCGTATTTTTAAATTTTTAGTTGTGGGATCGGTTGCAGCGGGTTTACAACTGGTTTTGTTAGAAGTCTGGCGGAAGTTATTTTCTTATCAACTCGCTAACATCTTTGCTATCGAGTGCGCCATTATCTTTAACTTTATTCTAAATAACTTTTGGACATTTAAGGACAGGAAGCTCAAACTCAAACAAGTACCACTAAAATTTATTCAGTTTAACTTAACCTCGGCTGGATCGATTTTAATTCAGTTATTAGTTGCATTTTTGGGAGTAACCTTTATTGGTATTAAAGAAGTCCTAGTTTTACCAATCATTCATTATTTACTTGATACTGGCCCCATCTTTTCAGCTGTGGGTATCATCATCGGGATGTTCTGGAACTTTTTCGCCTATAATTTCTTTATCTGGAAAAAGAAAAAATAATCGGTTATGCAACTCAACCGTCTCTGTGATTATCTTAAAACTCGACCTTGGCATTGGTGGCTGGCAATATTAGTCACTCTGGTAGCAGGGTTTTTGCGATTTTACCGTATTCCTGAAACCGTGATGTTTCTTGGCGACCAAGGTCGTGACGCACTGTTGGTGGCTCGCATGTTCCGCGAGTATAACCCTGTCTTTATTGGCCCAGTAACCAGTGTTGGCAACATGTATTTAGGACCTTTTTATTATTACTTTATGCTTCCTTTTTTATGGCTTAGTTATCCCAGCCCCTTAGGTCCAGCTTATGCTGTGGCTTTTTTTAGCACGATCACGATCTTTTTAACCTATCTTTTAGGTAAAAAAATCTTTTCTCCCATAACCGGATTATTAGCTTCGTTTTTTTTGGCATTCAGCGCAGAAGCCATAGATATTTCCCGTTTCAGTTGGAATCCTAATCTGGCACCGCTATTTTCTCTGTTGATGATTTACTTTTCCTGGAAGGCGTTTAAAAAACCTAGAAACTGGATAGTTGTTGCTTTATTGTTTGGAATGATTATTCAACTCCATTACTTAGCACTTTTAACCGGTGCGACAGTGGGCCTACTCTGGCTTTATTACTTGATTGTTGAGTTTAAAAAGAAAACCAAAATAAATAAAAAAGAGTTTCTACAAAATAATCTCAAAATCTGCGCAATTAGTCTGTTTGTTTTTCTATTGACACTAGTTCCCCAAATCTTGTTTGATCTCAAGCACAAAGGATTAATCAGTAACGCATTTTTAAAGATCTTTTCTCAGGAGCAGATCTTCACTGACAAAAAAGCAGGCAGTCTCTACGAAACAATCACTCGTTTTGGTCAAAATTTTAGCAGTCGCGCCAATCACATCTTGGTCAGAGTTCCCTTGGGTCGGTTGATGGCCAACCATGAAGCTATTCTGTTGTTAAGTGTCTTTTTACTGTTATTTTTTAATCTTTACTGGACACGCTCAAAAAAACAGTACAGGATGTTTTTAGCAAACTTAATAGTTTTAATATTTTTACTAATCGGCATACTAGGGACAGCAGTATATCAGCATGACCTTTATAACCACTATATTGCTTATCTGTATCCAGTGACAGCCTTTGTCTATGCTCTAGCGCTGGGCAGGCTGTTAAAAATCAACAAGAGGTTGTTCACCCCTGTAGTTGTTTTATTTATAGTCTGGTTTTTTATTAGTAATGCCCAGCGCTGGCCTCTCAAGCCAAACTATCTTTATCAAAGAACTCAGCATACAGCTGAACAGATTTATAATTACTTAGCAGATGGAGAGAGGTATGATATTGTACTTTTATCAGAAACCAATGATCTTTATGGTCAAAGTTATCGCTGGTTTTTATCTACTACTGATCGTCCCCCCATTGTAAAAGAGAAACAACAGTCTCCTGAAACTTTAGTGATTATTGATGAAGAAAAAAAGGTTGAAGACGTAACAGCTCTAGATATTTACGAGATTGTTGTTTTTCCAGAAAAAAATATTGATCTCACGCTAAACAACCAAGACTTACCAAATATTTACTTTTTACGCTCGGCTCAATAACGCAATCAAACACATTTTTCAATAAACTTATGTCATCCCAACCATTTTTATCTGTCATCGTACCTGCATATAATGAAAAAAATAATCTTAAACGACCTGTTTTGCAAGAGATGGTAGAGTATCTGCAAAAACAAAAATATCAGTGGGAGTTAATTTTATCTGATGATGGCTCCAACGATGGCACTTTAGAGATTTTTCAAGATTTTGCTAAAACCCAAGAGCAAGTTAAGGTTTTGGCCAACCCACATCGAGGTAAAGGACCAACTGTTACCAGTGGTATGCTTTTAGCTAATGGACAGTGGCGGTTGTTTACTGATTTTGACCAGTCTACACCACTCAAAGAAGTAGAAAAACTTTTGAAATATAGCAATGAGTTTGAGATAGTGATTGGATCGCGTGAAATAGCTGGCGCGCTACGAGATAAAGAGCCATTTTACCGACATCTAATGGGACGGGGCTTTAACTTGATAGTCCAACTGCTTGCAGTGCCTGGTTTTAAGGATACTCAATGTGGTTTTAAACTTTTTTCAGCCATTGCTACCGAGGTACTTTTCCCAAAACTCTATATCTACAGACAAGAAAAACCTCAAACTGGGGCTTTCACTGGTGCTTTTGATGTAGAACTGTTGTTTTTAGCTAAAAAACATGGCTTTAATGTTAAAGAAGTGCCGATCTTATGGAAACATTTTGCCACTGACAGAGTGAGTCCAGTTAAAGACAGTTGGCGCATGTTTCAAGATATTGTCCGGATTCGATTAGCTGATGCCGGTGGCAAATACTCAATTGATTAAACAATTAATTTTTTCCAAACCAATGTTTAATAACCTCTCAAAAGCGACTCGATCTTGGCTCGTGCTTTACTTTTTTTTACTATCTTTTTATGCCCTAATCAGTTTTGGTTTAACCGCGACCAACCTCACCTTGATTAACACCGCTTGGTTTGAAACTTTTCAAACAATGATGTGGCAGATGCTCTTTAATAACCGACCATTTTTAACTACTGTTTTTGCTATCACTTTTCTGCTGTTATTTTTATGTTATTTTCAGCTGTTGAGTTTATTTAAAACTGCCAGGCATGTTTCTGTTAAACAACAAGTTTTAATAATTTTATTTTTGTCTGCTCCGTTGCTTTTAAGCTATAACGCCTTGTCTCGTGATGTGTTTAATTATATTTTCAACAGTCGCATGGTGTTAAAATATCAGGTTAATCCTCATCTCCAGACAGCCATAGAGTTTACTCATGATCCTTGGATGCGATTTATGCATAACATCCACACTTCAGCGCCCTATGGTTATGGTTGGACCGGCATTTCCTTGCTTCCTTGTTTTTTTGGAGTTAACAAGTTTATCATCACGTGGCTGAACTTTCGTTTGTTTAGTTTATTAAGCTTGATCTTACTCAGCCTTGCTTTAACAAAAACTTATCGCTTTTTAAATGATAAAGAAGTTCCGTTTTTTAACTGGGCTTTATTGTTTTTAAATCCTTTAATTTTACTGGAGATGATCAGTAACTCCCATAATGACCTCTGGCTGATGTTACCGGCGATAGTTGGTATTAACTTTTTACTCAAAGCAAGAAGCTCAAAACAAAAAATAGTTAATATCTTTTTGAGTTTATTGTTCTTAACAATCTCGATTTATATTAAGCTTGCTACTTTAGCTTTAACACCAATTTTTTTCATCATGATCTTGCTTCTTATCTGGCCAAAAAAATTTCAGTTTGGTAAAAAAGAACAGATGTTGTTACCGCTCATCGCTTCAGTACTGATGTTTTTACCACTTCTAACCAGTCGTTCCCAACAGTTTCATCCGTGGTATCTAAGTTGGTCTTTGGTTTTTATCCCGTTAATTAAGAATAAAACCTGGCAAGTTCTCTTGGTTGCCTTTAGTGTGACCAGTTTAATGCGCTATCTCCCTTGGTTGCTTCATAATAATTATGCTTCTGAAGTTTTACATCAGCAAAGAATGATTACCTGGTCCGCACTGGTTGTAACATTAATCTATTTAGCTGGACAGTTTCTTTTTCGAAAATATCAAGATGCCAAAACAAGTTAAAAACAAACTTTACTTATTGATTCCCTGCTTAATCCTGTTGTTAATCATGATTTTGCATCTGCTGAACTTAACCGCGTTGCCAGTATTTGCAGATGAATCAATTTATATTCGCTGGGCACAGCTAATTATCGACGATGCTCAACAATATTTATTTTTCTCTTTAAATGATGGCAAAACCCCGATCTTTATTTGGTTATTGGTGCCTTGGCAGTTTATTTTTTCAGATCAACTGTTTGCAGGAAGGTTTTTAGCTGTCATCACAGGACTGTTTCAAGTATTAGTCATGGGAAAGATTGTTCAAGAGCTTAACCTCGAGAAAAAATACCAGTATTTAGCCATCTTGATCACTGGTCTCCTGCCGTTCTGGTTTTTTCATCACCACCTGGCATTGATGGACGGTATGCTTACCTTATTTTTAAGTTTGACACTCTGGCAAACATTAAGATTAGTACATAAACCTTGCTCGAAAAAAACCATGCTCTTGAATGGTTTATTTTTTGGAGGTGCTATGTTGACCAAGATCCCTGCTCTATTGTTTATACCCAGCTTGTTAATTATCAGCTTTTTTTTAACCAAGGGTAAGCTAAACAGTAAATGTAAAACTATTTTCTCGGTTTTAGCTGGTATCTCTTTTGGTTTAACCTTGTTTCTTTTGCTTAAGTTGCACCCAGCTTTTTCCCAACTGTTTAGCCGTGGTGGAGATTTCTTGTTTAGCCTACGAGAAATCTTTGTAGAGCAGAAATGGCAGGAAACCCTCCCTAACTGGCCAACCTACTTAACTTACTTTACTCAATACTTTACTTGGCCATTGATTTTATTAAGTTTACTTGGTTTGCTGTTTGACCAACGAAAAAAAGTGTTCGCGTTTCACCTGAGCTGGATCGCCTTTGCCTTTCCGATTTTTATCATGGGTAGAGTAGTGTATCCAAGATATTTTTTTCCAGTCAGTTTGCCTTTTACCTTAGCAGTGATCGTCTCAATTAACTCGCTCCTCAAGCAAAAACTGTGGTTAAAGATTTTTACCTGGATGCTGTTAGCCATCACCCTGATTCAATCTGCCCTATTTATTCATCCGTTGTTATTTCGTCTTGAAAAGATACCGTTTGTATCTGCCGACAGAACTCAATATTTAACCGAGTGGTCTGCTGGTTTTGGTGTCAAGGAAACCGTGAACCTATTACAAGAAGAGTCGAAAACACACAATGTGCTAGCTCTTTCTGAAGGTTATTTTGGAACATTACCAGACGGCTTATTAATGTATTTACATCGACAAAATCTGGAAAATTTATTTGTGATCGGCATTGGCCAACCGATTTTTAGACTAAAACCAGAAACAATTGAGTTGGCACAACAATATGACCAAACACTCTTAATTGGCAACTCTCACCGGTTAATCTTGGATTTATCTGATGCAGAGCTAATTTTAGAAACTTGCCGACCATTTAACGCCCCTTGTCATCAAGTGTGGGATATCACTGGGTTAATCTCGGATCGCTAATTTTTTTAGCTTCCTTCACAACTACATCTTCAATCGCAAAAATTTCAGTTTAATTTAAGTTTTGGTTTTTACCATAATTTTTATGCCTGTTCAACAGTCTCATTTTTCTGATAATTCTAGTGATAATTTTTTTTCCAGCTTAGCTGTGTTAAAGCATTCTCTGTCTACCCCGATCACGAACCTGTTGATTAACTTGGAGTTAATTCTACAAGACCCTCATCTGGAAAAACTTAAACCAAACTCTGATTTATACTTACAGCGCTCCTTACTTTCTGCGAAATATCTACACCAAATTATGTCACAATGTAACTTTAAAGAACAATTACCTCATCCAGAGTTTGTTGTTAAAGACTCGTTGTTTGAGTTAGTTGAGATCTGCAAAAATCCCAAACAGAAAGGCTTGCTGGTGCCGTTTATTCAACTTAACGGCAATGAAAAATTATCAGGTAACAAACTGTATTTTCAAGAGATGGTGATCTGTCTGTTAAACAATGCTTTTCAGGCATATGACAAGTTTGCGACTAATAAACTGGTCATGTTGTTTGTTAAGGTGAAACAGAACCAGCTTGTTTTAAAAGTCACGGATAAGGGTAGAGGTTTTTTATGTTTAAAAGATAGTGGAGTAAAAAAAATCAACAGCCAGCTAATTAAACCAAAGGGCACAGGTTTATCTTTTATTGAACAGGTAGTTGTTGATCATTTTTCTGGAAAAATCTTGATCGAGTCTCAACCCCAGAGCGGCACCACGGTTCATTGCACTTTACCACTATCCAGCCAATAGCCAAAACCGCGCTTGTTTCTAAGACATTTTTTATACGGACCTAGTTTTTGCCTGATGCGACGGATGTAAACCTCCACTGTGTTCAAACCTGGCTGATGATCCAGATCTGTCCAGATTAAATCAAGAATTTTTTGCTTGCTTAAAACCCGTGATTGATTAACCAAGAGGAGTTTTAGTATCTTCACCTCTTTAGCTCCCAGCTCAACCACCTGTTGGTCAATTAACAGTTGCCCAAGTTGTGGATACAAAACAATACCTTTAAAGGCAATCGCATCACCATCACAAAGTTTGTACTGATTAAATAGTTGCTCGATTTTTATTATCAACTCTTCTGGATGAAACGGCTTGGTCAAGTAAGCATCAGCACCTTTTTGATAAGCGCGAATCCGTTGGTCAACCGATTTTAAACAAGTCAGCATTAACACCTTTAACTGGTAATGGTATTCCCTGGCATAAATGATTGCTTCAAGTCCAGTTTCTCTGTTAGCTAATAGCCAGTCTGCGATCAAGATATCAAACGGTTTGCTATCAAGCAGTTCCAAACATTGGTCAACCGTGCTAACAATCTGAGCCTCAGCCTGAAGTTTTGTTTTTAATAAAGTTCTTAAAGAGTTTGCTAGCTCAGCATCATCTTCTAAAATTAAAATTTTTTTTAAGTGGTGCTTGCTCATGGGTGTTATTTAAAAAATGACCGGTTCTTAAAATCTTAATGCGGTATTCTTAAAAATAACTGAAACTGATACAATATGACTGTTGAAAACAAGAGTGATCTTTTAAAATCCCGGGTAGTGAAATGGCATCACAATTGTCTCTGAAACAGTTATACCAGGTTCGAATCCTGGCCCGGGATCAGGTTGACTAATATTCAATGATTCAATGATAGCTGAAAATTGTTTTCTTACCGAGCTTTCTGTTAATTAACCATCCAGATTTATCTCTTGCTGAGCATAAGAACATAAATTCTAGTTAAACTGTTTTGTGTTTTCAGATCTCGCCTTCCTCTTAATCTAGAGCATCTTTTCTACAAGTTTATTTTTAAATAGAAAATTCTCTATCATTAATTCTTTATATGAAAGTGATAATCTTCAAACATAAGGACCGCTTCTGTCCATAAAAAAACCACATGCTCAAAAGCAGTTAACTCAAACACCTCCAAACTCAAAAAAAATTTGGAAACTACCCTTGTTCCGTTCTCTGCATCAACACTGCCCTAACTCTAACCCTGAATCTCGATGTCAGGCTCTAGGCCAAAAACAGCATTCTGAATTCTCAACCCTCTTCTTAATTCAGCCACAAGTAATGTAATCCTGGTCTACTACCCCTTCGCAACTCTAAAAGACTGGAGGGTAAAACTCCAAGATTGTGTACTCCAAGCACGCTACTGAGAAAACTAGTTCCATAAGAATACTCAACGATTGACAAGTCTGATACTTGAGAGATCTCTTGAGCCAATAAAAAGGCTTCTCCAAGAGTGCCCAGCTCATCAACCAAACCATTGGCCTGGGCCTGCTTACCTGTATAAATTCGACCATCAGCCAGCTTTTTTACCTCTGCCTCACTCAAGTTTCTGTGCTCAGCTATCCTCTTAACGAATAACTGGTAAGCATCATCAATAATACTCTTAAAGATTCTAGCTTCAGCCTCAGTGGCAGCACGATTAACCGAGCCAATATCCTTGAACTCCCCAGATTGATAGGTTTGCACCTTAACCCCCAACTTCTCAAATAACCCCGAAAGGTCTGGACTCTCCATAATCACTCCAATTGAACCAGTTATGGTCGGAACAGAGGCCATGATTTTTTGAGCAGGTAAGGCGATGTAGTACCCACCCGAGGCAGCTGTCTCACTCATATACGCAATCACTAGTTTATCTGCAGCTAATTGCTTAATCTGCTGATACACTTCCTCGCTAGCTACTACCGAACCACCTGGACTATTAATCTCCAACACGACCGCCTCTACATCTTTATCTCCCCTAATACTTCTGAGAACTGAACCTACGCGTCGAGGTTCTATTTGATTTGAACTAAAACCCCATAGACTATCATCGGTCTGATAGGCGATCTCGCCCGAAAAGTTTACATAAGCAATCTTTTGCGGAACACCTTTATAAATCACGCGTTGATTAATTTCCGGTGTGGAGAGCTGAGAAGCATTTCTTACTAATATAAGCAGTAAAAAAATGAAAAAGAGGACTACTGAACCTAAAAATAGGGCAATGTTCTTCCAAAACTGCAAGATTGCCTTTAAAAAACGTTTTAAATATTTCATAAACTTTTGCTAGTTAAGTAAATAATTAAGTTGTTAACCGAGTGTTACTTTTTTTGTAATGCCGTGTAAAAACTTAACTGGCCTTTTGCTGATTAGTAAGTACCTTTGTAAATCAAACTGATCCTGGCTAACCACAAAATTAAGCTTTGTTTTAGCTATCTCTAGTTTTTCTGCAGTGATCTCAACCCTAGAATCAATCTCGAAAATCATTAATCCTTTGTCAGTTAAAAAATCCCCAGATTGTTTAATCAGCCGTTTAATTAAAGCCAGACCATCATTACCACCGTCTAAAGCTAACTTTGGCTCAAACTCTAAAACACTTTTTTGAATCGTTTCTAATAATTCTTGAGGAATATAAGGCAGGTTTGCCACAATCAGGTCAAGTTTTCCCTTGGGATATGACTTAAGTAAATCTGATTTAAACAACCTAAACTGTTGAGCTAACTCGCTCGCGACTAGATTTTCTAGATTAGTTTCAGCAACCTTTAATGCCTCAACACTGATATCGCTCATCAACATCTTGATAATCAAGTTTTTTTTCTGAGCCTCTAAGAATAAACTGATGCCGATGTTACCAGCGCCTGTACCTACATCTGCGACCCTGAACTGTTTCTTTTCAGGTTTGACATCAGAGTGGGTTAAAAAATTAAGAGATAATTTTACCAAACCTTCAGATTCAACCCTAGGTATGAGCACATTATGATTAACCAAAAAATCATTGCCATGAAACTTGGCATAACCTGTAATATACTCCACTGGACGATACTCTAACTGCTCTAGTTTTTCCAGATCAAATCCATATCGTAGTAATAAATTTTTTTCATAAGGAGTCCAGTCCCGTTTCACCATTGGTTGAGAAAACCTTTTGTTGCTGATAGAATGTGAGATTCTACGAAGGATTTTTTTCATTACTCATCTCAATTAATAATAAAGAGACTCTACTAAAATAACCGTTATTTATCAAAAAAACAATGCCAAACATAAACAAAAACTCATTTAAAGCATTTCTTAACTTCCTTGACAACAACTTTGCTTTCTTAGTCATCATTATAGCAGTCTTTATCTTTGGTTTTTCTTTTGGTTCAATGTGGAAGAACAAGCAACTAACTCAACGAGATGCAACTAAAACTAAAGAACTGGTTACTGATTCTACAATGCTTAGATCACAACAAACTCCTGAGAAGGTTTCACCGGTTTCTAAAACCGATCATTTTTATGGAGCCAGCGACCCCAAGGTAACTATAATTGAGTACTCAGATTTTGGCTGTCCTTACTCTGGAAGCGTGCATCCGACTTTAAAGCGGTTGGTGAAAACCTATCCAAACGAGGTAGCTTGGGTATATCGTCACTATTTGCTAGGAGGTACAAGTTCCTTAACTGGAGTTGGAGCCCAAGTTAGTGAGTGCCTTGCCACAAACAATGGCAATGATATCTTTTGGCAGTTTGTTAATAAAGTTTATGAAAAAGCTGAAGCTAATGACAGCGTGGTTGATGAGGCAGGTTTTTATGCGATCGCTTCAAGTTTAGGTGTAGCTGAGACAGGCTTGAAAAGTTGCGTGGAATCAGGTTTAAGTGCTGACATCATTGAGACTCATGCCTTAGGTGCTAAAGATGTGGGTATTGGTGGTACGCCAGCCTTAGTAATCGTCTCTAGCAATGGTGAGTTTGAGTTCATGGCTGGAGCAGTGCCATTCGAGTCTTTAGAGAATGCCGTAAAAAAATATTTTTAAATCTGCGAAAAGTTAATATCTTTTAAGTTCAACTGCACCGACTCTCTACCATTCCAGTTGTTTAACTCCAGATTAAAAGCAAGATTTACTGTTTTATGTTGTAAAATTTTTTCAAGAAGAGTTGCCATGTTCCAACCAACCGCGTCAAGCGTAAAATAACTGTCTTTATCCACTCTCAAGGCTAGCTTTAGATGCTTTTTGTCTTTACCTATTGCCATTGCTTTAACCACTGAGCAATCTTTAACAGCCAATACTGGACGCGGGTTGCCCAAACCAAAAGGCTCAAACTTGGCTAAAAGCTTTACCGTTTCTTTCACTAACAAAGACTGATCGATCATGATATCAATCGTTAACTTGGGTTGAAGTAGTTGAGAGTCAATTAACTTGCCGGCATTTTCCAGCAGTTTCTTCTTAACCATTGTTAGTTTAGTTTTCTCTAAACTAAAACCCGCAGCCAGTGTGTGACCACCCATATTAAGCAGTTCCGTCTCAACCGTTTTAATCAGCTCCGTGATATTAACGCCAGCAACCGATCGAGCTGAAGCTTTTGCTACCCTATTTTCTGTGGCAACAACAATGCTGGGCTTATAAAACTTCTCTGTTAGCTTTCCAGATAATAAACCGATGACACCTTCATGGAAACTATCACTGTGAACAATAATCAGCTTATTTTTTAACTGTTTTGACGCCTGAGAAAACGCGATTTTAAACTGATTATCGGTTAAAGCTTGGCGATCCTGATTAAGAGTTTCTAGTTTAGTGGCCAATAGCATTGCAGAAGAAAAATTTTGCAGACAGAGCAACCTGACTGCGGTGATACCGGTTGCCACTCTGCCGGTTGCATTGATCCGCGGAGCTATTTGAAAACCAATCGTGCTGGCATCGATTGTTTCAGGTTTCAAGCCTGCAGTTTGAAACAGAGCTGATAAGCCCACTCTGTTATCCTGTCTCAATAACTCTATGCCAAACTTAACAAAGCTCCGATTAACTCCCAGCAAAGGCACTTGATCAGCCACGGTGGCAATCGCTACCAAATCCAGTAAACTTTTAGCATATTTTTCATCCAACGCCTTCATTAACAGCCACGCCACTCCCGCACCACAAACTTGGGTGGAGTGCACAGTCGCATAAACAGGTAGTTTTTGGTGAGAAAGCTGATGATGATCGGTCACGATCACATCAATATTTTTCTTGGCTAACCATTCTAGTTCTTTAAGCGCGGTCACACCATTATCTACCGTGATAATTAATTCAGGTTTAGTCTTGGCTAATGCCTGTTCTAAACCTTTTAATGACAGTCCGTAGCCATGTTTAGCTCGATCTGGAATAAACGGTTGGGCTTGCAAGCCCAGGTTGTTTAAGGTGAGCCAAATTATACTGGTGGCAGTGATACCATCAGCGTCATAGTCGCCGTAAATTAACACCTTTTGCTGGTTTTTAATAGCGGTTTGGATACGAGCAAGCGCCTTTTTAAATTGAGCAGGATTAATCTTGATCTGTTGAGGTTTGATCTTGCTTGGATGTTCTGGTTTAAAAAATTTATCTAAATCATCAATCTCTCGATTTTCAACCAGTTGAGCGGTCAGTTCGTCATGAGTCTTGACTGTATCTTGTTGAGGAATCTTCCATTTCATAAAAAAACTTTCTCGTTTCTATTTGCCTAGTAGGTTGCCTGGTAGGCCTAAATATCTCAAGATGGTACTAACCCATCTCTTTGGGATTGGTTATTTCTAACCAAGAGATTTTTGATAATCTCAGAAAACTCTAGTCTTGACAAGGGCGGGCAACATTGTTTAAAGCGGTTTTTGCCGCTTCTTTCATAGGCATTATTATAAACTGTAAATGAGTTAGTTCAAAATATATTTGTTAGAAACATAATAGAAGCATAATAAACAAGCTCAGATTTTAACTTTTAGGGCATCAGGTTATAATGAAGATGCCATAACCATGCAACTCAACCTCAACATACCTTACGAAGCAGTTTATATCTTAAAAAAGCTTGATCAAGCTGGTTTTGAAGGGTATATCGTAGGTGGTGCAGTCAGGGACTTGATAATAAATGCGATCAAGAAACTGCAAGAGAATAAAACTCAAAAACAACAATTGATCAATGATCTTGATTTCACTACCAATGCCACACCTCAACAAACACAAAAGATTTTTCTTGACAGTTACTACACCAATGAGTTTGGTACAGTTGGTATTGGCTATGATAAACTGTTGGGTCTGATTACTGCCGAGGGCTTTTCCCTGCCTCTTGAAAACATTAAAACTAGGCTTTTAGCAACCAATGCTAAACCTGCTAATCGCATTATTGATCTAGCAAAAGCGAAAAAAGTTCATCATTCTTTGGTTGAGAAGGCAAAAAATGCCCAGACTAAAACCGATTCTTTGCAAAAAAACGGTAAACCTCAGCCACCTCCGTTTGAGATTACCACCTATCGTAGTGAAGGATTGTACTCTGATTTTCGTAGACCAGACCAAGTGACATGGGGCAAGTCTGTTGAGGAAGATCTTGAAAGGCGTGATTTTACTATTAATGCCATGGCTCTCAAGATTAAACCAGAAGTCATAAATCAGTTTTTTTCAGATAACACACTTAAAAACAGTTTTGCAACTCTGTCTCCAGAGGAATATGAAGTTATCGACCTGCATAATGGCTTGCAGGACTTAGCAAAAAAAATTATCTGCACAGTGCGAAGCCCTGATGATAGATTTAAAGAAGATGCGCTCAGGATGCTACGAGCCATTCGGCTCGCGTGTCAATTACAGTTTGAGATTGACCCGTTAACCTTATCCGCTATTAAACATTATCATGAGTTAATTAAAAAAATCAGCGCGGAACGAGTTACTCAAGAATTCCTAGCCATCCTGAGTTCAGATCAACCTGACCGAGGCATCCAGCTTTTACATCAAACCGATCTGCTGACACATATCATGCCAGAGTTAACGCAAGGTATAGGCGTAGAGCAAGGAGGCCACCACGATACCGATGTTTGGGTTCATCAACTTGATTCACTAAAAAACTGCCCCTCACCTGATCCGATCGTGCGACTCGCCACGCTGTTGCATGACGTGGGTAAGCCTGATACTTTTCAGCAAAGAAACGGTCAGATCACTTTTTACAATCATGAGATAGTTAGTTCTAGAATTGCGCATAAGATTGCACAACGACTTAAACTAACCAATGATCAACAGGAAAAACTGTTTAAACTCGTAAGATATCATATGTTTCATTATCAACCACACCAAACCGATGCAGCGATCAGACGTTTAATAAAACGAGTTGGCTTAGAATATATTGATGACATTTTAGCGGTTCGTGAGGCTGATCGACTCGGTAGTGGAGCCCGTAAGACCAGCTGGCGTTTAGAAGAGCTAAAAGAACGCATCATTGAGCAACTAAATCAACCCCTTGAAGTTACAGATCTTGCCATTGATGGTCACGACTTAATAAATGAACTAGCAATGCAACCAGGACCTAAAATTGGTCAGGTGCTTAATGAACTGTTACAAAAAGTTTTGGAGGATCCTCGGCTTAACCAAAGGGATATATTGCTTAAAGAAGCACAAAAACTTCTTAAGCAATCTACAGACTTCTAAGAAACCCTGTTGCTGAATCATACAGTTGTGGTTTGTATCCAAGATTTGCCGCTGCCTCTCCAGCAGCTTTTAACTTATTCTCACCATCCTCAAAAATATACTCTATATTTTTATAAGGCGTCATTGCTTTTTGCCAATCCTCAGCATTATTTTTGTCCCCAAAAAATTGCATTGATAAAATATCTATCTTTTTTAAAACCTCAGCTACGTCATCGCTGGGTAAACCATGGCTCTCTAATAAATATTGCAGACGCTCTCGCGAATCTTGTATCTGCGAGGTCGAGATAATAACGATTTTATAACCACTGTTATAAAAATATAAAAAACTCTCGATCGCATCTGGCATTGGCTCTATCTTGGCATAATCGTCTTGAGAGTGACGATAAATTATTTTATGCATATCAAAAATAACGGTTTGTTTCATAGTTTTGATTGAGGATGTTGCTAAATTAAACTCAAATAGTTGATGATAAATTTTAATGCAACAAGGTGGCAATCTTGATTAGCAATATCTTGATTAAATATTTTTTTAGGAGGTAATTCCTGGAGTCTCTCGATGAACAAACTCAACCTCACTACCTATCACCATCACACGCGAGCCATATAAAATATCCATCACAAATGGATCCCTTCTGGTTTTACGAAATTTAAACTCTTCATTGGTAAAAACAGCATAGTTTAGTTCCCGACCCAGTTTTTTTTCTTCTTCCTTTACCAAGGCTTGCAGTTCTGTTAGTACCACATCACCAATAACCAAGAGGTCGATCTCCTCTCGGCCTGGCTTCTGATTTCTAACAAATTTTCCAGAAAACATCACATACTCTAGTTTGCCAAGTTTGCGACGTTTTTTACGAATCTGGTTGCCTAAACCAGTGCTTTTCACGATCATCTGCAAAAACTCCTGATAATAGAGATATTTATCATTCAACTTGTAGTATAAACGGTTGCCCCGTTCCTCACTTTTGAGCATACCTGCTCCAAGCAAGCGCTCCAGCTCGCGCCGAACAGCATTAATCTCATCCTTAATCAAGCGCGTGATCTGCCTCACATAATACATCTCTTCAGGATTATTAAAGAAAAGTTCAAGCATCTTTACCCTGACCTTGGAGACGATTAGTTCTTCGAGTTTATTCATTTGAAAAATAGTGATTAGTGTTTAGAACAACGGCTAAAGAAAGTTTAAGTTAGATCAAGTTTTATCCGCAATCGATTCGAAAATAAAATGTACTCAAATTGTACTGAAAAGATTGCAAAAAAACAAGCCGAAGAATTTAAAACCAACCGTTAAATAGTTAAAAAGGCTAGACAAGCTAAAAACTGTCTAACCTTGGTCTGTGTTGAGTTTTGATCTTTATCTTTTTGTTAATACTTAACCTCATTGCCCAGCCCAACCACACTAATCCAAGTTAAGCCTCTGGCCATCTCAATCTCATTGCCTTTTGCATCAGTAAACCTTAGCTCACTTATTCTGCTAGGCTTGCTCCAGTTTGCCTCAACAACATCGCCGTTTTTAAAGATAAGAGCTTTACCAGTGCCAATAGTTGTATAAAGCATATGTTTTAACTCATCAATCGGACCTTTTTCAGTTGTTTTTAGAACCACAACATTGGCCGCTCCAATTCTTTCTTGATTATTTAAATCAAGATCTTCTACACCAGCTAAATTTCTTAAAAAGAGATTGTTCTGAGCATCATAGTCCCAGGACACAGAGTATTGATTGTAGCCACTCCAAAAATCATAAGAGATTTTTGTTACTGATCCAGATTTTGTCGAAGCTTTTTCAAATTTCCAAGGTTTGAAACCATCTGCCCATTCATTACCTTTTGGATCGGTGTTGGTCCAGTTTCTTTTTTCAGCCACAGCCCACAGTCCTTCAGAGGTAGTTTCCATGGTATGCTCGGTAGCCACGCTTTTACCATCTAAACGATTGTTGTTTCTTACAAAAGTTGGATAGCCAATGGAGAACTGATTTAAGTTGTTCTGCATCTCCCAGCCATAGTCTCTGATTTGGCCAAGAGCATTGGAGGGTCCAGGCAAGTTTGCACCACCAACATTAACATAAAGTGGAAAGTTAAAACCAGACGCCCAATCAACAAAATAGGTGCGGGCGCTTCTAACCGGAGCAATGGTAACATCCTGAACTTGAGCAGCGCAATAAAAGATTGCTCCGTATCTTGTTACTCCACCCTCAGCAACAGCTTCAAAAACAAGATCAGCCCGAGTTAAACCTGACTGTGGTCTGGCATCAGGAGAGTTCTCGATCATGACAAACAAGGGTCGTCGCTGTTCCCAAGCATCGCGCTCGGTTTGGGTGTACAAAGCACCGTTTATCGGACAGGCTTGGTCTTTAGCTTCGTTCGGGTCTATCTGTAATAACAAGCCTAAGGCAGTAGGAGTTGAGTCAGCGATTGTAGCAGTTTGTTGGTTTTGACTCACAACTGGACTTAGTTGTAAAAAAACTGCATAAGAAGCTCCGGCAGATAATAAATAAACAACTAAGGCGAGAAGTAAGGATTTTTTTGGCATGAGAAAAAAAATATTCTTTAGTAATTTAGTAATAATAAATGAACCTTGAGATTATTATATTAAAACAGAATCAAAATTATTTACAAGATAAAAATAGGTCAAGATTGTTTTACCCTGATCATTCAAGAGCTTAACCACGAATTATCCGACTAATATCATTGATTGTGATGGAGATGATTAATATGATCAACAAAGCAAAACCACCTAAACTTGCATATTGCTCAAGTTTATTTATCTTTTTTTGACCAAAAATCTTTTCAAGAAAGATAAACAGGGCTCGACCTCCATCAAGCGCTGGAATAGGCAAAAGATTAATAATCGCTAAGTTTAAAGACAGCATTCCAGCAAAACCTAAGTTATGCAGATGATTATCACTGATAACATTACCTTGTTGTGTTTCGTAAACAATCCCAACCGGACCTGCAACCGTGTCAGACATAGTGCCAGTAGAAACAAGATCTGTGACCATATTTCCTAGTGAGGATAAAATTAAGTAACCAAATGCAACGGCCTGTTTTAAACCATGCCAAGTGCCTCTAAATGGCATCTCATACCAGGGATAGAAATGAAAAACAGCATCCATAAAAATAATGCCGATCGCCCCTTGGCCTTCTGGCCTTTCCTCAACTGGACGAGCATAAACATCAAAAGTTTGAGTTTCAGAAGGACAGTATAAACCGTCACACTCCTGAGAAACAATCATTGTTAAGGTTTGACCCAAGTTCTCATTAACTATCTTTTGCACCTCAATAAAACTTATAACTTGATATGCAAGATTATCAACCCTAATCTCAACAATATTAACATTTTCAGGCAACCGCGCTTCCGAGGCTGGTGAGTCAGGAATTATTTGTCCAATCCGAGCCTGATCTGATAAAGAGACTGGAATTCCCTGCAAAGAAAACACAATAGCAAAAGCAATCACAGCAAAAATTAAATTAACAAAAGTGCCAGCAAGAATAACCCTCATCTTTTGATATGGAGTTTTTGCAAAAAATGGTCCTTGCTTTTTAGGATTTTTCTTTTGCTCAGCAATTAATGATTGAACCTCTTGATCATTAATATCCTCAGGACCGGCTTCACCTTCCAGCTTAACAAAACCACCAAAAGGAATTATGTTAAAAGTAAAATCAGTTCCTTTCCAAGAAAAAAACTTAAAAAGTTTTGGAGGATAACCAATGCCAAACTCTTCAACCTTGATATTAGCTTTACGAGCAGCCCAATAATGACCCAGCTCATGGATAATGATCAAAAAAGAGATGATAAGAATAACGATTATGATTGGCATGATAAAAATTCAAAAAAATAATCAAGGTTCTGCCTGATAACAACCTTTAACAACTCCTGCTGAGAAGTTTAACTTTTATATCTCTGACAAATCCTGTTTCTTCTGGTTTTGTATCGCGTCTAGTTTTTGCTCAAACTCATCCATAATTTTATTCATTTCTTGAACATCACGGTGGATATCATCCTCGCTAACTCCAGATTGACCCTTTTGGCTCTCAACCTTGCCTTTAGTCTCGGTTCTGGCTGACCTCATCATTGCTTTGGCTGACTCGATTTTCTGTTGCAACTGTTTTACCAACAGCTCTCTTTTCTCCTCGGTGAGTGGAGCAATTGTAATACGAATAATCTGTCTATCAACCACTGGGTTAAGGTTCAATTCTGACTTAATGATTGCTTTTTCAATATCACTGATAATATTCTTATCCCAAGGATCAATAATAATCATGTTGGGGTCAGGAGTACTAATATTGGCCAGTTCATTAATACCCATTGATGTGCCATAAACCTGCACCTTGACTGGGTCAAGTATAGAGGCTCTTGCTTTACCAGTATTTAAACTACTAATCTCTTGAGTTACATGCTCGATCACTTGGGTTAATTTTTGTTTAAAATCAGAAAAATCAAACATTGTTAAAAAAATAATAAATATTAATAAAAATTTCTTATTTCTTATCGCTTTTGTGGTTGATCAATAGTAATCTCCAAATCCAGATTAGGAAACGGTGAGTCCTTGATTGTGGGATCAGCGTCATTGAGTTGTTGGCGCAGATCTTTAATTTGCTGTTGAAGCAAGGTTAACTCTTGTTGCCCTACCTCTTCTTGAGCAAGATCCATCTTAAAAGGGTCGTGATCTGTACTCTTTTTATTAGTGGTACTGCTAATCAAAGCTATCAAAATAATAATAACCATCAAGATCACAACTATGCCAAATTTTATTAAAAAAGCCTGATTTTTTTTTGGAGTTGTGCTTTTAACCTTACCCTCGGTCCACCACTGATCAGAACTCACACTAAAGGCGGTTTCTTGTTGTTTTAAGGCAGATGGTTTAATCGAGTTTTCGTCTTTCATAAAACTTTTTAATAAAGATCGTTAATGCTTTATCTCACCTGCTCTATCTCTTCAAAATAAGAAATAATTTTTGAAAGATCTGTGTAAATTGGCATCAAGTTCTTATTTAGAGTTTGATACAAACTATGATAGGTGGTATTTCCGCGTCGGCTGATGCTTTCATTGACTTTCATCCAGGCAGACTCGAACTTTGGTGGCATCTGCTCTAGTAATTTTTCTATCTCTTTAAGTGATCTTTTTATTTTCGCCTCATTTGTTTGATCTGTTGTCTCTTGCTGAGCAGAAGTTACTCTTTGGCTGATTACCATAGCCTGATCATAGGTTGACTGAAGTCTACCAATTGCCATGATACCTAAAGCATAATAGCTGGTTTCGTGAATCTGCGCTCCGAGTGGTGTAAACTCTATAGCAAGATTATTTACATCATTACGATCGTTTGTTTGCTCAACCTTGTTTTTAAATTCTGCTAACAACTCTCTATTTTCTTCTAGTTGTGACAACGCCTGCCGTTTATGTGACAGTTCAATCCCTTGAGCATCGATCAGTTGCAACCGAAGTAAGTTTTGATATATCTCAAGCACCTCGTTGCGTGATAACATTGCTCTCTTGGTGACAGCAATAGCTTCTTCAATGGAGTTAAGGGTTTGTAAACTTCGATACTGATCAATCGCAATCCGGTATTGTTTTTCGTCCTTTTCATATTGATTGAGACGTGACAGTAGCTGTCGTTTTAAATCTACAATCTCGGTTGCCAAACGTTGTTTTTGAACACCGTATTCTTTCATTTGAGATGGACTAAAACTCTCCTCACCAACTTCTTCAGATAGTTCCAGTAACGAGTAATCTTGCTGAGCTGAATCAATCTCTTGAGCATGAACTAAAACTTGATGTGTTGAAGCTACCACAACAAAAAAGGAGAATATTATTGTTCTAAAAAGATAATTTATTTGAGTTTTTCTCATAAATTTTAAATTAAACCGAGCCCTTTTTTAATGCTTTTTCTCTTGCAAACACGGTTGCGTCATGCATTGACTCAAAGGTACCGGTATCAAACCATTTACCCTTAACCAAGGCCACATCTAAAGTATTGTCTTTAAGATACAGGTTGTTAAGGTCAGTAATCTCAAGCTCTCCACGCTGAGAAGGTTGAAGTGTCTTGACTTTTTTAACAACGGTGTTGTCGTAAATATATAGTCCAGTCACTGCATAATCTGATTTTGGATCTAAAGGTTTTTCTTCAATAGTGATCGCTCGATTGTTCTGATCAAACTCCACTACACCAAACCTTTCAGGGTCCTCAACTTTTTTAGCAAAAACTCGACCTCCTGTTTTAAAGGTTTGAATTGGTTGAGAAAAGTCATCCTCAAACAAGTTATCACCCAAGATTAAGGTGACATTATCTTCACCTATAAAGTTTTCACCAATGATAAATGCTTGAGCTAAGCCTTCGGGCTTATCTTGAATTTCATAGGTAAAATCACAGTCAAAATTTCTACCACTGCCCAGCAGTTTTAAAAAGTCGCCAGCATGATCAGGGGCAACGATGATCAGAATATCCTTGATTCCAGCCTGAAGCAGAGTCTGCAACGGATAAAAAATCATAGGCTGGTTGTAAATTGGTAACAACTGTTTGCTGGTTACAAAGGTTAGGGGCTGGAGTCGAGTTCCGTGACCTCCTGCAAGGATGATACCCTTCATAATGAGTTTAAGTAGCTATTAATGTAAATCTTAAATGTAAGCTAAATTCTACCACAAATCTGAGATTGCTCGGTTATCAGTTGTTAAAATGTAATCAGTAGCAACAACAAACCAGCTAAAAATGAAACCCCTAAATACTCCAGGATAACTTTTTTAACAAGCTTACCTTGTTTGAGTTGAGTAATAACACCCCAGAAGAAATAAAAAACAAGCATTAATAATACCAAGTAACGTCGATAGATCTGCTCGTGTTGAAAGTAAAAAAATAAGGCCATGATTAAAACTAAGAAGGTAATCAAGATTAGATAAGAGATCTTTGATTTTCGATTTAGTGAGCTCATTTTACAAAGCCTCCTTTAAAAATAATCATTAAAAAAGCAACACAGATAAATAAGATAATATGACCAAAATTTTCTCCAACTAAACGCATGTTCTTTTTATTACCGATAACAAAAGAGTCATAAATCAAGGTTAAGACAACCATCATAACTACAAAAAGAAAGATAACCTTGGTTATTTCAAGCGGAGTAAAAAGCGGGGCGCTTGAGTTAACCTGTAGCTTAGCTTGTTGGGTGATGGGTGTCTCTGAGTTATCAGCAAGATTACCTACCTGATCCTTGGACGAAGAGTGAACGGTTGTCTCAAACTGTTCTTGATCAACCGCTGGATTGTCCTCTGATGACAAACTCACGAGCTGTTGTGTTTCAAGTAGGTCTGATTGGTCTATCGCTAAAATAGGGTTATGTGCTGGAATAGACGATACCTGACTGGTGTCGCCACTAACAGCTCCTTCACCAACCTGAGCAGTACCGGTTACTGGTGCGCCAAACATTTGCACAACCAGCACCGTGTCAAAACCTTCAAGTTTTCCATATACTAAAGCCACACCAATCTGTTTGTACTGATCATTGAGGATATTTGCTCGATGGGTGGGGGAGTTCATCCAAGCCCGCATCATATCATTGGTGCGACTAAAGTCTCGAGCAAGATTTTCTCCTGCTACAAGATAAGAATAGTTTGCTGCTTTAATAAAATCCCAGGGTTTTTTGCCACCAGGAGAGGTGTGAGCCCAGTATTGATTATCCAGCATGTCCTGAGCCTTAGCCAAGGCCGCAGCTGATAACTGAGTATTAACTGACAAAGGTGAAAGACCTTGTTCTTGACGTTGCTGGTTTGTGTGGGCTATCACCTCCTCGATTGTAATATTAGACTGAAAACCTAAGACAGAGTTGTGCAAACTTGGGAAAAATCGCACAGTCTGGATTAAGGTAAAAAATCCAAGCGCAATAAAACCTAAAACCAATAAATTATTAGGATGGAGTAAACGAGGACGATAGTTGTTTTTTCGTTGAGGGCTAAAAAAATTAACAAATGATGAGATATGGAAACCTGAGGTCTTGCTGGGCATAATACAGATTAATTATGCTAAAACCTTCAGTGTTTGTCTAGTTGCTGATTTCATCAAGATTAAAGGATGAAATGTCTTAAATGTATTGACCTCAAACTCTCACTGCTCAGCAGCCTGGCTTCAGCCAAGCTGCTGAGCAATAATCATCTTGTTTTATCTTGTTTTATTATTCATCAGTCTAACACTTGAGTTAAATAAAAATCCAAGTGGGCTGAGAGATAATCACCCATGGTATTGTCATAACAACCCAGGGTGTTAACAACTAAGTGCATTTCAGCTGGTCCGTTGTTGATCGCTGCATCATTGACGGTCCCGGCTTCACTATCAAAATCAGCCTCAATATTTCTCAATAACATGTTGGTGATGATATTCTCTTGCAAGCCATCAGAGCGAATCCGATACAAACCCAAGCGCGCACAGTTTTTCATCTCACCCTCACTTTCTGGATCTAGGACGTTTCCAGTGTCAGTGATTGCTCCTCTAACCCAAAAGTTGCCTTCAATCGAGCCAACATTGTCAACCTCAAATATCACGGTGCGCGTCTCGCCCAAGACCATGTTCTCGAAATCTATCGGGATACTGGCAGGACCGTCATCACCTACCTGTAAATTCAAGGTTCCCATGCTTATTGTGGTGTCTAAACTCTTTTTGTCTTCAAAAAGTGCTTTGCTTAGCCCTAGGGCTACACCGGCGCTGACAACTATGATCAAGATTGAGAGACCGACTAGTTTAAGTTTTTTCTTGTTCATCTCTTACCTCCTTTCTGTGAACGTGTTAGTAATTAATAAAATTATTAATTAACATGTTAAGTTTGAAGACTGACATTAGGCTTAAAAATTTGAACCAGTTTTAACTGTTAACCTAATTTAATCTGGGTTGAGATTATGCTGAACCGTTTCGAGATTTTATTTAACCTAGTTTAAATTCTTGTTTAATCAGGTTTGAGATTTGGTTGAAGCGGTGTTGGCAATAAAGATCTAACCCACTCTTCACTACCATCTGGTAGTCTGCCATAAGTTAAATCTTCAATGCTGGAGCCTGGATAACTAACCTGATCAATTAAAATACCTTCATTATTTAGTAAATAAACACTATCTCCTGAGTTATTGAATATAGCCCGTCCGCGCGTAAAGGCTAATAAATATCCTTTGGCAGGGATACTCGTTTCTCCACCATCTGTGATGTCATTGTTGCCATCACAGTTTTCAGGAAGAAGCTGAATCTGCCAGCCGGCCGAATCCTGAATTATCCAATCCTTTAAATCCATTTCTTGATCACCCTGGTTGTAAAGCTCGATCCACTCACCTTCTAACCAATCTCCTCGATCATCGCCTAAAGGGTTAAACATGATCTCGTTAAGCACGATATCAAATGGATGTGAAGTAGGTGTTGGTATAGGGGTTAATATAGGTGTTGGTATAGGGGTTGGTACAGGAAAAAATGGAATGATTGAATCAGGATCAAACGGCTGGGCTGAAACAACTTCTGAGATAGAGGAACATCTGCCAGTGATATCGCAGTTTTTGATCGCAAAAAAATCCCTGATATCAGCTTCAGGAGCCTGTATCTTTAGCCAGCAATAACCATCAAAACAAACCGGTTGTAACAAACTTAAATTATTTGTTAGAGAGAGTTGATTGGCTTGAGATAAAAATGGCCAATCATCTACTGTAAACTGTTGTTCACCATGACGTACGTCTGGATAGTAAGCAAGGTTTTGATAAGTATCAGCTGAAGTCAGTACACTCGGAAATCCGCATAAAAAATAATTCTGTTCATTAGACAGGTTAAATTGAGTAAAAACCTGCAAGTTGGTCACAGCAGGGGGCTCGGTCTCGCTAACAAAAACCATAATTGTTTCCTGGTCAATTTCTTCTTGACTGTGAAATAGGTTAAGTTGAAGTTCATTATTGTGTATTGCCTGAGTAAAACTTAGTTGGTGCTGGCTGTCAGGCTCAAGTATTACTTGATTAGAGTCAACAAGATAACTAACACCAACCCGGTGGTTCAACCCTGCGCTGACGGTTAATGTTTGGCTCGGGTTGATGGGCACCACTCGGGTGGTGACATTGCTAACTTGCACCCAACTTGATAACTCACGATCACCACTATTGCCAGCACAGATTTTAACTTGATTTAACCCTGGCTCATAACTGTCTAGCTTAATTATTTTCCAACGCCAGTCTGAGCTTAAAACACCATTTCCTAAAGTCTTGTTTAACTCGTTACCAAGGGTATTTGGCTCAACAAAAACCACCTTATTGTTTAATAACACTACCCAGGCTACAGGATCAAAACCTGCACACTCCTCAATAGAAAACTGTTTAAATCTTATGCCAAGATACTCGCTCTCATCTGTAAACTCCATTTCTTGAATAATGCAGTTTTCATTGAGCAGGTTCGAGCTGTTGCTATCGCCTAACTGGATATACTTTTCATCATTACTGGTTATCACTTGAGCATGACCAATGTAGTCCCAGTTTTTCAGACCTAAAGAAAAGTTAGAGTTGCTAACTCGTTCAATAACTTGTTTTTGCGTTTCTCCATCTTGTAGAGTTAAGTTTAAGGTCTTTGCGTCATTTAGTTCTAAATTCATACTTATCGCAAGTAATAATCTTTCTACGACCTCTAAACTTGCTTGGGAAAAAGTTAGCAACAGGCTCAGCAAGCTTGCTGTAACAAAAACACGCCAAAAATATTGAAAAGGTTTATGGTTTCTCATAAACAAAAAGCTTGATGATGTTTTTAATTTGCGTCACGATGATCAAGGAAATAGGTAGTAGAACCAAAAAATAAAACCCTATCTTGGAATATATCCAAGCTAAAAATTTGCCAGCAAAAGGTACTACCAACCACACTCTACCAACAACATGATCCTGACTAACCGCCATCTGATCAGGATAGGTGTTGGCATCACCTTTGGTGATATAACTTCTTTGACTGTTTGAGATTAAACTGGAAACAATGCGATGCGTGACCAAAACCTGGTTGATACTAGCAGAGTTTTTATTTAACAGCTTCTCGTCAAACCCTGGTTCAAGATTTTTTTCTGCATAATAAGTAATCACCTGACCCAAATGATAACGTGCTTGAGGCTGAGTAATGATTAAAGAGCCTGATTTTATCGCCGGCTCCATTGACCCAGAAGTGATCACAAACACGCGAAACTCGTTTATAAAACAGTAATAAATAAAACTAACAAAGATTAATCCAGCAAAAACACCGGTTAGACTAAGAAAAAGGTTTTCTTTCATAATAGTTCTAACCTTAAACAGAGAAACTGAACTTTAACTGACAATATTTAAACTGGTCTTTGAAAAAAAACTCTATAGAAACTTGAGAGAAACGAGTTGAGGATTTTCAGGCAAGATCATTGCCTGAAATCGGTGAAGAAGTTATAATACCGGTATTAAAAAAGATTAAAGATTAAGAGATGGCCCCATAGTCTAGCGGTTAGGACATCACCCTCTCACGGTGAAGACCGGGGTTCGATTCCCCGTGGGGTCACCAAAGAGCCATTTTCAGCGTGAGAATGGCTCAAAAGACTGATGCATGGGCACATTTCAGCTACAAGGTCAGTTCGAAAACTCTCTCCGTCATGAGGGAGTCCAAGCGGAAAAATCCTATCCTGAAAAGCTAGCTTCTGAGAATAATCTAACGCCCACCAAATTTCTGGCAAATGGTTGAAGAAGTAATTTATGAACTCGGAAATGAGCTTTGGATTGTACGAGTCAACTTCACTTTCAGATATACGTATGCGTATTTCATTTATCATTTGATTGATCTCTGCAATCCTCGCTTTTGCTTCTAGCTCGTCATAATCGCCAGAATCACGTCTTTCTAGCACCTTATCTTTATCCCCTGAGAGTTCGGAAAGTCGGCGTTTTAGTCTGTCTACTTCGTTCTGCTGACGTTTTATAATCAAGTCCCAGCTGTATCTGACTTTGTAGTCGAACAACTTGACTAAATCATCTGAGCCTATCAGTTGGGATAACATAAGTTTGAAATCCTCATGCACTTTGTCAACGTTCTTTAGTAGATGTTTAGAACAGCCATTGTTTTTACATTCATAATAATGAAACCGTCCTTTCTTAGCAGCATACGCAGTTACGTTTTTACTACAGTTCATGCACAGCATAGTTGGTTTGAGAGGATAACGGTCATCAGAGCCTTTTATGTAAGGTCTGTTGATGCCATACAGGGCTTGATTGGCCTTTAGCCATGTCAGCTCGTCAATCATTGGTTTGTGATTACCTCTGACTTTCAAATCCCAGCTTTTGCAGTACATCATGCCATAGTAAAAAGTATTCGAGATTACCGTGTCGATGGTTTTACTAGTAGCTTTAGCTCCATGAAACTGTTTATAGCCATGATCATGATTGAGAACATAGGCCAGCTGATTTTTGGTGTAATTTCCAGTGCCAGCTTTATAAAAAATATCCTGAAATGCTTCGAGGTATCTTTCATCAATGAGCAGAGGCTCGCTCCTATCCTTGATCTTATCGCCATACTTC
>CAZCXA010000006.1:0-40344 GCA_964502565.1 uncultured Pseudomonadales bacterium | reverse complement strand
TGTGACTTGTTTTTTTTCCTTCCTTATATCATAATATCAACTCTGTTATGACAAAATACGCTATTATCAAACTAGCAGGCAAACAAGTCAAGGTTGAGGAAAACGACAAGTTTATTATAGATCAACTTGAAACCGAGCCTGGTAAATCAATCACCATTAACGAGGTTTTGCTAACCAAAGACGATAAAAAAGTCACTGTGGGTACTCCCTTGGTTGATAAGGCAAAGGTTGAACTCAAGGTTTTAGAACATTTTAAGGACAGCAAACTCAGGGTCGCTAAATATAAAGCAAAGTCACGCTATCGCCGAGTTTATGGTCATCGTCAACACAAATCTTTAGTGCAGGTTGGCTCCATTAACTAGGCACGATCCTAACTCTACCAATCATTCCTCAAGCATGCCTGAATATCTTTTTTTGCTCGGCAACACCCCCCAGCTAGCACTGACTGAAATCAGCTCGCTTATTCCGCAACAGGAGGTTGTACCTTGGCATAAACATCTAGCATACACTCAGCTAGAGTCTGATAAGCATGCGCAACAACTTCAGGCAACTTTAGGTGGTGTTTTTAAGGTTCTCAAGATTGTCAAACCTCTCCCTAGTTCCGAAACAGAAGCAGAGCAAGAAGTTGTCAATTATTTACAAGATTTTCCAGACAAAATAATCTTTGGCCTGACCAGCTTTCGTCAAGATCAACTCCGCCTGCAAGCCTCGCAAGTTAAAACTCAATTAAAAAAAATGGGTAAGACCGTTCGTTATCGAGAAACAGAGCAATGGGGCCTGTCTACCGCGATCATGTCGCATGAGGAGCACTGCTTTGACCTTTTGCTAATTAAACTCCAAGATCAAGTTTATCTAACTCAAACCATTGCTTTTCAAGATTTGGAGTCATGGGTAGAACGCGACCGAAACAAGCCATATACAGCTGGTAAAAAGGGCATGTTGCCACCAAAGTTAGCTAGAACTATGGTAAATCTAGGCTTAGGAAGATTAACTTCTATAAAAACGCAAAAACCGGTTTTATATGATCCGTTTTGTGGTACTGGCACGGTATTGATCGAGGCAATACTTCGTGGCTGTCAGGTGATCGGCTCTGATATTGACCAAGAAGCAGTTGCCGGCACTCTCCAGAACCTTGATTGGTTTAAGACTAAAACTCGGCTTCCGGCTGAGTATCAAGTTTTTCAATCGGCTGTGGCAGAGGCTCACAAGCGAGCCTGGGAAACCAAGGTGGACCTAATCGTAACCGAGCCATTTCTAGGTAAACCTAATTTAAAACCTCAGGAACTTAACAATGCTTTTAAAGGCCTAACCTCTCTCTACCTGGGCGCTTTTAAAACCTGGACCAAGATTTTAGCTGGTCAAGGTGTGATTGTAATTATCTTTCCTCAAGTTTCTACTAGAGAAAAAAAATATAATCTGTTAAAATTAATTGACAAAGTTTCAGAATATGGATATACTCTTGAGGTTCAACCGATAGAGTATGGTTATGAGAAAGCGATCGTGAAAAGGCAGATCTTGGTTTTTCGCTATCTTTCTACAAAAAAAAATAATTAACTTAATAAACTTAATTCACAAATATGGCTCACGTTAAAGGTTCAGGAACAGTTAAACAGCAATCTCAAAAAAAACGCCGTGGTAAAAGACTTGGCGTGAAACTGCATGATGGTCAGATCATCAAGGTCGGACAGATCATTCTCAAGCAAAAAGGTATGGTTTATAAAACTGGAGAGGGAGTTGGTGTAGGTAGAGATCACACTATCTTCGCCATGAAAGATGGTCTTGTAAGATTTGGTAAAAAACATGGTAAAACCACTGTTTCGGTTGTAGCAAAAGGTTAAGTTTTTTCAGAGATATAAAATTAACAACCAGCTAACTACCTTGAGAAAAATTTATGTCAAATAATCTTGCGTATCTTGATATTGAGCAACTTCAACCAAATCCTTTTCAACCTCGCGATAAGATCAAGCCTGAAAGTATTAAAGAACTCACCGAGTCTATCAAGCAACATGGCATAATCGAGCCCTTGTCTGTAGCGCAAACTCCAGCCGGTTATCAAATTATTGCTGGAGAACGTCGCTGGCGTGCTGCTAGGGCAGCGGGATTAGATAAAGTGCCGGTGATTATTTCCAAAACTACTCGTAAACAAATGTTAGAGATTGCTTTAGTTGAGAACGTGCAACGTCATGATCTTAACGCAATCGAGAGAGCGAAAGGCTTTCAACAGTTGATGAGAGATTTTGAACTGAGCGTCAAGGACTTAACCGAGAAGATCTCAAAATCTGAACCTTATATCATTAACAGTTTAAGATTGCTGTCATTACCAGATGCTATCAAAGATGGAGTGATTGATGGGGTGATCAGTGAAGGACATGCTCGGGCGTTGGCTGGTTTAGGCTCAGAGTCGATGCAGATTAAATGTTTTCGAAAGATCGTTAAAGAAAATGCTTCTGTCAGAAGAGCAGAGCAGATAGTTAGACAAATCAAGCAAAAGGCACAACAAGACAGTAGTAAACAACTATCACAGGAGGGTAAGGATGGTAGAATTGCTCAGGTTGAAAAAGTTTTAAAAAAAGAGTTTCAGTCTCCCTCGCTCATTGATTTAAGAAGATCTAACAAACAAACCAGGTTAACCATCACGCTTCACGGCAACCCAGAGACTACGGAAAAAGATCTTAGTGTGGTACTCAATAAACTCCAAGGTTAAAAACCTTTTTTTCAAAACAACCTTTGCTTAAACTATTGCTTAATATTTCTAGTTTATTCTTAACTTGAGTGCAGGTGGTTGGTGTTCAATAAGGTTGAACACTATTCCAAAAGAGATCATAAACGCGATAATCGAGCTACCGCCATAAGAAACCAACGGTAGAGTTAGGCCAGTGATTGGCATTAGCCCCACATTCATGCCAATATTAATCATGACATGAAAAAAGATATTAGCGATAACCACCAAGATGAAAAACCGATGACGTTTGTCTTTCATCTTGATGCAATATGACCACATCACCAAGATTAATGAAAAAAACAAGCAGACCAAAAGGGCTGAGCCAACAAAACCCCATTCCTCAGCAATAGAAGCAAAAACAAAATCAGTCTGTCTTTCAGGTAAAAATTTTAAATGAGACTGCACTCCAAAACCTAACCCTCTACCAAACATTTGCCCAGAACCAACCGCGATTAAAGCTTGTCGAGCATTGTAGTCAGCATCTGTTTCTTGAGTTTCAGTTGAACTAAAGAAGCTGATAACTCGATTTTTTTGATAAGGTTTCAGCACCGAGTTCCAGGAGATAATCACTACAATCATGGAGAACAACCCAAACAGCGCGAGATGCTTAATCTTAACAGGTGTAAAAAATAAGATCGTACTTATACTTACCGCAAGCATCAAGCTTGTACTAAAATCAGGTTGAAGAAAGATTAGTAATACAGGCAAAGCAATCAAAAAGATTAAGTTTGCAAGACCTTGAATCGTTTTTGTTTTTAACTTTGGCAAAACAAAAGACAGATGCAGAGCTGTTAAAAGCGGTGCATATTGAGACGGTTGAAGTTTAAAGCCAGCAAACAAATCAATCCAACGCACTGTGGCTCTGGTGCTTTGACCAATAATCAACAACAATAACAACACTAGGTTTAATAGCCAAAAAAGGATTGTTGATGGCTTTTCAAGTTGCTTAAACTTTAAATACCGCAGTAAAAAAAATAAAATAAACCCGATCACAAAATAAAAAAACTGCCTAAAAACCAGCTCAGGTGCTATGCTGTGAAGAGTGGTTAAGCTCAAGCAAGCAAGAATAAAACTAATGATCGGGATTGACCATTTCATAAGGCAGTTGAAAAGTTAAAAAATCAAGCAATTATACAAAAGCAGAATGATCCAGGTTTTAACTAACCTTTAAGTTAGTTTTTATTCTTTAACCGTTGACCTTTAGCCGTTGACCAATCTTTAAGCTTTGACTGTTAACTTTAATCAACTTGGTATTGGTTTTCTGCTCGATCTCCTGTTGCCAGTCATGAGGCCAGTCTGACAGTTCCAGCTCAACCTGCTCATCTATCTTAAGTTTTTCTTGGCGACGTAAGTCTTGAATCTCTCTAATTAAATCCCGAGCTTGAGCCTCTTGTTGTAATGCTGGAGTAAGTGTCAGGTCATACTCTAAGCTAGGTTCTGCCAAATCAGGCTCAACTATCCAACTGATCTTTTTAACATTTAGTTCCTGAGCTATCAGCTCTGTTAACTCATCTTGGTAGGTAAAAGAGTTGCTTACCTTAATACTCACGCTTGCAAGAGGATGTCTGAGTTTAAGACCTTGATCGCGTCGCATACCCCGTCCGAGCTCAACCAGCTTAACTACTACAGCCATCTCTGACTCTAAAACAGAGTTGACTAGTTTTTTCTCGGCTTTAGGGTAATCAGTTAAATGTATAGAGGTTTGGTCATCAACGAGATTATGATGCACTATCTCGCTAAAAAATGGACACAATGGAGCAAATAACTGAGCCAGGCAATACAATCCTGCCCCCAGTGTCAGACTTGCTTCAGTATTATTATCACTCTTGATTCTTTCTCGTGATAAACGCAGATACCAAGTAGAAAACTCATTAACAAACTCGATTAAACTCCGACTCGCCCTAACCACATCATATTCCTGAAAACAGGCGGTTACTTCTTGGGTTAAGCTATTAATTTTACTTAACAACCATTTATCTAGAATATGGTTAACAGTCAATGGCAACCGAGTTACGTCATGATCTTGATTAGCAAACAGTTTATAAAAAGAGATTATGTTCCACCAGATTAAAAACACCTTACGACGCAAATCAGACACCTCTTTTTCACTAAAGTTTAGGTTCTCAGACTTCATCACTGGAGAGCTCATCAAGTATAAGCGTAAACTGTCAGCTCCATACTGATCAACTAGGTTCATCGGATCAGGAAAGTTCTTTTTTGACTTGCTCATCTTGCTACCATCTTCAGCCAAGATCGTACCGGTTGATAAAACATTTTCAAACGGAGGTTGGCCAAAGATCCCGACCGAGATCACATGCATGGTATAAAACCAAGCCCGAGTTTGTGCAATATACTCACTAACAAACTGCGCCGGATAATTTTGATCAAAAAAACCCTTGTTTTCAAAAGGATAATGAACCGAGGCAAAGGGCATCGAGCCTGACTCAACCCAACAATCAAAAACTTCAGGAATACGCTTCCCCTTTATTGTTCGCTCCTCATCTAGATAAATCTCTATCTCATCCACAAACTCACGATGAATATCAACTAGATCTTCAACTTTTTTTGGATGAACCGCAACCTGTTTAAGCTCATCTAGGGAGCCGATCACTTTCCTGATAATCTTGCCAGCTTTATCAACTCCTTGCCAGATCGGCATGGGCGTACCCCAATAACGAGACCGTGAGATGTTCCAATCTGGAGCATTCTGCAAACCCTTTAAAAAACGACCATGTTTTAGATGTGCTGGCACCCAGTTGATCTTTTCGTTTTGCTTAATCAGTTCATCCTTGAGAGCTAGAACATCAACAAACCAGGCAGGAACAGGAGCATAATAAAGCCGGGTATTGCAACGGTAACACACTGGTACGGTGTGAGTTAACTGGTTTTCCTGATATAGCAAGTTTCGTTCTCTTAAATCTTGGATGACTAGTTTATTTACCTGATCGATTCTCATGCCAGCCCAGGGCTTGACCTCTGGTTTAAGCTTGCCCTCATCATCTAGATGTAAAACAATCTGTATCTGATGATCCTTCATCACTCGATAATCATCCTCACCATATGAGGCTAAGGTAACAACCCCGGTTCCTTCTTCAGCAGTTACAAAATCATCAGCAACAACTACACCGGCTTTTTCATTAGAGGTACGATTAGGAAAAAAATCATAATGCAGTTCAAACTCTAACTGCTCTAACTCCTTACCTTTAAACTCTTTTACTATTTCATAGAGAGGCTCTTTTTTAAGTACATCAAGTCTTGTCTGTGCCAGAATATAATCTTCATCACCTTGTTTGACCTTGACATAAGTTAAATCTGGATTGACAGCTAATGCAGGAGTTGCTAACTTGTTCCAAGGCGTTGTTGACCAAGCTAAAAGATAAGTGTTTTCTTGATTTTTAACTTGATATTTATATATAGTTGAGGCTTCTGTCGTTTCTTGATAACTATTATCCATAGCAATCTCAAAGTTTGACAATGGTGTGGCACAGCGGGGACAGTATAAAATTACCTTCCTACCCTGATAAATCAGACCCTTATCAAAAAGCTTTTTAAAACCCCACCACACCGACTCCATAAAACTCTTATCCATGGTTTTATAGTTGTTTTTAAAATCTACCCAGCGACCGATGCGGTTGATCACCTTTTCCCATTCTTTATCTAGCCGGAGCACCTCGCTTCGACAAGCTTGGTTAAACTTTGCAATACCCATCTCTTCAATCTCTTTTTTACCTTGTTTGATATTTAATTTTTCTTCAATGATATTCTCGATCGGCAGACCATGACAGTCCCAACCCCAAACTCGCTCCACTCGCTTGCCAATCATGGTTTGAAACCGAGGAATTACATCCTTGGTTGTTGAGGCTAGCAGGTGGCCGTAGTGAGGCATACCGGTCGCAAACGGAGGACCATCATAAAAAACATAAGGATTGTCCTTAGGTCGATTTGAGACTGATTTTTCAAAACTGTTGTTTTCTTGCCAAAACTCTAGAACTGTTTTTTCTAGTTGCGGAAGGTCTGGCACTTGGCGAAAGGATTTGATTTTTGGCATGTTTTAGCTTCAAGAATAAAAAATATGACAGTCAAGATCTATCGGTAAAAAGATAAAAACTCGCGACAGATAATAAAAACAAGTCACGGTAATAATCTTTTTACTAGTTGGATTTTACTAAGATTCTATTTTACTACAACTTACGTAGAAAAGCTGGAACTTCAAAGTCGTCCTCAAAGGCGGAGTCGTCATCAACAGCGGGCTGAGGAGTTTTTTCAGAAGTGAGTTGTTGCTCAGGTTCCTGATCTGGCTCGATGCGCAGACCGGTCGTTTTAATAAAAGCTTGAGTTTTTTCTTGTTCCTTTTTTTCCTCATCAGGCTGATTTGACCGCTGTGATTTAGTCACTGGCTGGGTAAAGCCATTAGGAGCTCGGTCAATCTTGTTGCCATTTTCATCAACAGCAAACTTGCCCTTAGACTGTTGGCTATAAGCACCAAACATTGCCCGTCTTCCTGCAGAAGGTAGAGCCCCTTCCTCAAACCCGGTGGCAATGACACTAATCTTGATTTTATCACCTAATGTTTCGTCAATATTTGCGCCAAAGATAATATTGGCGTCTGGATCAGCTGCGTTGGCAATAATAGCAGACGCATCAGAAACCTCGTTCATCGTCATGTTTGAGTCACCATGAATGTTGTAAAGCAAGCCTTTTGCACCTTCAACAGAAACTTCCAGAAGAGGGGAGGAGATCACCATTCTGGCGGCATTAACCGCTCTGTCAGGACCAGAGGCCTCACCAATGCCCATCAGGGCAGTACCTGAGTCATACATAATTGTTTTAACATCAGCAAAATCAACATTGATTAAACCAGGAACCGTGATTAAGTCGGAGATGCTTTTAACACCTTGGCCTAAAACATTATCAGCCAGTTTAAACGCGTCCATAAAGGTCATCTTCTTATCCACCACCTCCATCAACCTTTGGTTGGGAATAACAATCAAGGTGTCAACACAATCTTTTAAAACCTCGATGCCTTCTTCAGCAGTTTGCATACGTCGCACACCTTCAAACACAAACGGTTTGGTGACAACTGCCACGGTTAAAGCGCCTGCTTCCTTGGCAATCTTAGCAATAATAGGTGCGGCGCCTGTGCCAGTGCCACCGCCCATGCCTGCTGTAATAAAAACCATATCACTGTCAAACAGTAAGTCCTTGATCTTTTCTTGACTTTCTTCAGCAGCTGTTCTCCCCACCTCCGGGTCTGAACCTGCACCTAAGCCACGGGTAAAATTACTACCAATTTGCAGTTTGGTTTCTGCCTTTGACTTTAATAATGCCTGAGCATCGGTGTTAACCGACACAAACTCTACTCCATCAATTTGATTAGACTCGATCATGGTGTTGACAGCATTGCCACCACCACCTCCGATGCCCATCACTCGGATTTTTGCAAATGTGTTGTTGGAAGGTTTAACTAAGCCCATAACGATTAAATGGTTTTTAAGTAATTGATCAGCTTTAGTTTTCTAGCGTTTTAATTTTAACTTTTAATCTATCAAAACTGCAACCCTTTTAATTATTTTAATATATCAAAGTCTACCATGATTTGCAATAGATTCCTAGTCAGAAAATCGTGCCAAGATATCAAGATTAGGGAAGTAAATTCTGCAAAAACTTAACTATTTTTTTGCCCGTATTCTTGAGTTTAAAATCTTTAAAGACCTCACTTACTTTAAGCTTATGCGAGACAGCTTCTCCAGCGCCTTGGCGTTGACCATATACTAACAGTCCTACACTCGCAGAAAAACTTGGAGTTTTAATCTCGCTAATAACCCCTTCTAAATCTGGAGGATAACCAACTCGTGCTGGTAAGCCTAATACTTTTTCAGCAATCTCGATCAACTCAATGGTTTGAGCGCCACCCCCAGAGATGATCAAACCAGCAGGAACCTCAGAAAACAAGTTTTCCCGATCTAAACGCTCGCCCAGCAAGGTGATAATCTCTCTAATTCTGGGATACATAATACGATTAATCACAAAAGAACGAGTTAGCTCATCCTTAACCCCCACAATGCCATATTTATCCAGATCAATGACGTCTGCTGCTTTTTTTCGTAAAGTAAACTCTTTTTTAGACTCACCTGGCATTGGTTTTAAAACCGCATCTAGTGAGTCTGACAAAGAAAGTTTTATCTTTTCTGCATTTTCTCGATCAATTCTACAACCCAGGGCAATATCTTGCGTAATATGTCGCGCACCAACCGGTAATGATCCAGACAACTCCAAGGCTCCGTCAACATAAACACAAAACGAGCTACTATCTGCACCGATATCAAGAGCGACAGCACCAAGCTCTTTTTCTGTTTCGGTTAAGGTTACCTCAGCAGCTGCTAATGCTGCAAAAACAAAACCTGCCACCTCGATGCCTAAATCATTAAGACATTTGCGAAAATTTTTCAAGGTGGTTCCCAAACCAGTGATAATATGGGCCTCAGACTCTAATCGAACGCCTGTCATACCAATAGGGTCTTTAATGCCTGCTTGTGAATCAACTTTAAAAAATCTAGGCACAACATGGATGACCTCACTTTCAGATGGCACGGAGATGGCACGAGCTGCCTCGATAACACGATCAACATCAGTTTGCGTAATCTCTTGATCAGGATTAGCCACAGCCACAACTCCTTTTGAGTTTTTTGAGGTGACATGAGCTCCTGACACTAAAACATAAGCACTATGAACGCTCATACCTGCCATTCTTTCTGCAGAGTTTAAACTTTTTTCAATCGAGCCTAAAACCGACTCCAAGTTAACTATGGCACTTTTCTTAATACCCATTGAAGAGACAGCAGAAAAACCTAAGATCCTAAGTTGAGGACTGTCTCCACCGTAACTGGCAATAAGAGTGGCAACCTTGTCACTGCCGATATCAATCGCGGTGATCACGTTTTCTTTTGACATTTTTAAAAAATAGTTTAAAAATTATGTGTTGTCTGTCTCTTTTTTCAAGTTAACAACTGGCAAGTTAAATCTCACATCAATCGAGTCAATCTCTTCCTCAACTTTAAGACTCTGCTTCATTTCCGAGAGGTCATTATTGATCAACTTAATCTTAACAGCTAAAAGTGCTGGATCTGTTTCATCCTCAAAAATATAATCAATTCCGTTAACTCGCAAAACAGACTGCTCTTTGTTTAAACTAAAATCATTATAAATCAATTCCTGCTGATTAAAATACTCAATAAGATTAGTGATCGATTGATGGAGCTTGGTTGCTACCTGCTGTGATTCTATCTCAGTAGTATACGAGCTTGATAAATCAACGGTTGGTAGAGTAAACTGACCTGTGTCCTCGGCTAAAAATCCCTGTGAGTTAACTACATAGGAGTTGTTGTCAAACTTTAATTTATAAACAGGATCTTGTTTATAAAGATACACGATTAAGGTGTTAGGTAATTTTTTCTCTATTTTTATGGGTTCAAAAACTTGGCCTTGTTCGTTAACTAGGGTAGAGGTGTAAAGTGCAGTCTGATCAAAACGGGTAAAAAATAAAGATTGATTTTTTAAAAAGTTTAAGGATTGACAGAACTGGGGGTCAGACTGGTCATTAACAAGACAATAAACCGTCTCGATCCTAAAACAAAACCAGGTAATACAAAAGATTAATCCGATCAAAAGAATCGCTAAAAAAAAATTTAAACTTAATTTTTTCTTCTGTTTCTTAAGGTTTGAAGAGTTTTGATAGTGGGCAGACCTTTTTTTCATTATTTAACAAGAGCGGTTAATATCTTAAAGATATTTTCCGCTGGTTCATTAGGTTTTTCCAGTTTTAATTTATTCAACTGTTGGATGTATCGTTGACGATTACTGTTAATTTCTTGTGCTGAGCGCTCAAAAGATTCAAGAGATAGATCTTTTTGTTCTAAAACTATAGCCGAGTTGTTTTTTGCCAAATACTGTGCGTTCTGCAACTGCTCATTAAAATGAGCACTAGGTAGAGGCACTAAAACCGCAGGCACTGTGTAGTGAATCAACTCCTCGATCGTGTTCACCCCAGCCCTGGAGAGAACTAAACCTGCGTGCTGATAAAGCCAGACCAAGTCCTGCTCATCAATCCATGGTATAACATGATACTGATCTTTCTTAACCTGTTTCTCTTGAGCAACACTCATCAACTCCTGCTGATAATTATAAAGTTTGTTGGGACGACCGCATTGGTGCACAATTAAATACTTTTTACTCAATTCTTGGAGATTAAGGGCTATAAAATCATTCAAGGTTTTTGAACCTTGATTACCACCTAAAACCAACAATATTTTCTGATCTGATTGATAATGATCCAACCAGTCAGGCAGAGAGGCTTGTGCTTGATTTTTAATAATCGAACGTAACGGACTTCCGGTTAAAACCGCCTTTTGCTGAATCTTTTTTAACTCATAATTTGAGAAGTCAGGAAAACTGTACGCTATTTTAGAAGAAAACAAGAAAATAATCTTGTTAGCTAAACCCACCACGCGGGTGCCTTCATGCGCTAAGATTGGTATCCTTTTTAACCAGCCAGCTATTACAAACGGAACAGCCACGTATCCACCAAAAGACATAATAACATCAGACTTCTGTTTATCTAAAATACTTATCGCCTTGATCAAGCTTAAAAAAAATGCAACTGGTTTAAAGACCCAAGATGCCAAGTTGTTCTGATCAAACTTAACTGTTTCAGCAGGAATAAAGGTTACTCCACGCTTGTTTACTTCATAAGCCTCAATCGCCAGCTGTTTTAAAGTTTCCTGACTATAAACTCGACCAGCAAAAACAATTTTTGTGTGAGGATGATTATCCTGAATCCAGTCAATCAAGCCCAAAGCTGGTGTTAAATGTCCTCCTGGAATAAAAATTGTCATGGTTGAAGATAATACTAATACAATAAAGCTGGTGTCTGCAACTTTTTTAGACTTAACACCAGAGCAAACAAGTTAGTAGTTATTACTTGATGCTTTTAGTCGAGCCTTCTTACCTAGTAATTTTAACCTGCCCATCTTATAAACCAAACCCGCTCCAAAAAGCATGGCTACCAAGGAAGAACCTCCATATGAAAATAACGGCAAGGGTAGGCCGGTTAAAGGTAATAAGGCCACGATCGAGCCTAAGTTTAAGATTGTTTGACCTGCCATCCATGCCAACACCCCAATCGCCAATAGTTGTTCAAATGATCGTGATTTTTGTTCTAATGCAATTTTATAAATTAAATAAAATAGAAAACTATAAACTGCTACAATCAAGAGTGATCCAACAAAACCGACCTCCTCAGCTACAATTGAAAAGATCGAGTCACTACTAACCTCAGGGATAAACGAGTATTTTTGTTGAGAATTACCCAAACCTCTGCCAAACCAACCACCGCTCCCTAAGGCTAAAGTGATCTGCCTGATCTGAAAACTTGCTCCTAATGGATCAGACTGAGGGTCAAAAAAAGTTTGAACTCTTCTTAATCTATAAGGAGAAGCAAAGATAGCGATAATCAAGAACAACAAACCTACTCCCAAGATCGGCAAAAATTTTTTGAGATTACCGCCTGAAGCTAGGTATATGCTTCCGGAAATCACCAGTATTATCAGCATCGAACCAACATCTGGCTGAAGCATCAAGATTATTGCAGGTAGTGCGATTAAGAACACAAAAGGTAGTATTCGTTGATGCTTACTCATCCAACTGGCAAAAAATATTATTAAACCAAGTTTAAAAAACTCGACAGGTTGAAGAGAGGTAAAACCTAGATCAATCCATCTTTTAGCAGCATTAATCTCTAGTCCAATCGAGGGCACTAAGGTGAGACCTAACAAGATTAACAAGACAACATACACAACAGGAGCTACCCTAGGCCAGACTTTTAACGGCACTAAATAGGCCAGTAAAAAACCAGCCAATCCAATGCCAAACCAGATCAACTGCCGAACAAGAAAATGGTGCGAGTTACCATAAGTAATAAAACTTTCAGCAGTACTAGCCTCAAAAACAAAAAACAAACCAATGACCGACAAGATCAACAGGGCAAACAAAAAATTACTGGCAATTGAGGTTTTTAATCTAGACATGTCTTTATAAAACGCGGTTCATCAACAAATGAAGGTTTTTTCAACTCTATTAAATCACTGCAAGCCACACGCCAAACAAGGTTAGCATGATCTGCACTAACCAGGCTCGCTGAACAATCTTGGACTCTTCCCAACCAAATGATTGCAATGTTAAGTGAAACGGGGCTGCGACAAAAACTTTTTTATTTTTAAAATGTTTGACTAGGAGCTGAATCAAGGAGCTACTAGCTTCAAGTACAAAAATAAAACCGATCACCAATAAAGCGATCACCTTTCCCAACAATAAGCCCACCACAGCCAAGGTTGCACCAAAGGCTAAGGAGCCAACATCGCCCAGCATAATCCTTGCGGGATAAACATTAAAATATAAAAATGAAACCAGGGCTCCAATCCAAAGCGCGATAAATATTGATATGGTTAAATCTAAGATTGAGGTAGACAAAAACCATAAGCCAAATAAGGAGATCATCAGAATTCCACTAGCCAATCCATCGAGACCATCAGTAATATTAACTGCATTAGCAAAGGAGACGATCACAAAAATCGCAAACGGGATATATAACCAACCAATCTCAAAGGTGCCCACAAAAGGAATATTCAAAAACGAGATTCCCAAGTTAAAGTAAAGCATGAGCGCGATGATCAATGCCAACAAAACTTGAATCATCAACTTGAACTTCATCCGTAATCCAAAAAAACCTGCTTGCTCAAAACCAAAGAATTTTTTAATATCATCATACAAACCCAATATGGCGAATGATAAAAAAGTAAAAAACAAGACGTTAACCTCTGACTCCAAACTCTCATAAGCACTAAAAGAGTTAATACCCATGATATTTAATAGTGGTAAAACCAAGGCAAACAATAAAGCAACAACCAAGATGATTAACAGACCTCCACCAATCGGAGTACCTTCTTTTTTCTTATGAAAGTAGTTAAAAACCGTGGTTTTTGCGCCAAACACATCAACAGTGTTATCCTGTTTTTTTCTTTGAAAACGCAGTCGATATAAAATATTAATAAACGGCACGATCAAGATACTCACCACAATAAAAGAGAATATCAGTAATCCAAGTGATAAAGCTAATGTGTTCATAGATGTTTTGTTTGATTTATATATTTAATCTCTAGAAGTCTTTTTAAAGTTAAGCTTTTTTGTTTAATTCTGTTGACCCTTAAGAAAATTTCCAGATGATAATAAACTTTTGCAGATGACGACAAGTTTCAAGCTTTTGCGATTAATTGTTAAAGATGACCTTTACACTTTTTCACCTCTACATTTTTTCACCTCGGTTTAAGTGTTTAAGTTGTAACTTTTATTGGCTTTTTCTTTCAATGCTTGCCCCGAGAGATCTAAGTTTAAAATCAATCTCCTCATAACCCCGATCAATATGATGTACGTTTGTTAAAACCGTTTGACCTTGTCCGCTAATAGCTGCCAATAAAATCGTGGCTCCAGCTCTTAAATCACAAACCTCAAACTCCCCGCCAGTAAACCGGGTCGGGCCAGTAATCTTTACAGCATGAATATCATTTTTTTGTCGGTCTTCCCAGTTAAAATTATATATTTTTTCTGGATGGGATACTTCTATGTTGATCGGCTCTATTTTAGCGCCCATCTTGTTTAAATCATGAATATATTGAAATCTATTTTGAGAGACTGTTTCATGAATAATGCTTTCTCCCTCAGCTTGCGAAATCAAGGTTGCCCAGAGAGGCTGCCAATCGGTCATAAAGCCAGGGTGAATCTCGGTAGTGACGTCAGTGGCTCGTAACGGTTGTTTATAAAAAAATCGCGTACCATATTGACCTGCTTCAAAACCTCCACCGGTCTCAAGAAGTTTTTCTATAAAAGCAGAGAAGTCTTGATGTTGAGCGTTTTCAATAATCACATCTCCTTTAGTAGCAATCGCGGCGCAGGCATAACTTACTGCTTCACTCCGATCCGGAATTACTCGATGAATGGCTCCATGAAGTTTATCAACGCCCTCAATCTCGATCACTCTATCAGCGCGCCTTCTCACTCTTGCCCCCATCTCGTTTAAAAACAAGATTAAATCATCCACCTCTGGTTCTTGAGCCGAGTTCTCGAGCACGGTTTTACCCTTGGCTAAAACCGAGGCCATGATCAAGGTTTCGGTACCGGTATGAGTATTTTTTTGAAAACGATAGTGAGCACCCCTCAGCCCATCGGTTTTTAAGTATAAAAAATCTTGATCAAACTTCCAGCTCGCACCCAGCTGTGACAATCCTTCGAGATGTCTTTCTAAAGGTCGTTTGCCAATTTTATCACCACCGGGTAAAGGTAGTTTGGCTTGGCCAAATCTTGCCAGCAAAGGACCGGCAAAAAGAGTTGAGGCACGAGAAGCTAGACCATATTGAGTATCGATCTCAAACTGGTTAATCTTCTGCGGATCAATGAACAGCATTTTTGGACCCGCAACCCAAGCCTTACCTCCTAGCTCTTGAATAATACTTGCTACTAAACGCACATCCTCGATATCAGGAAGATTAAGTAGACAACTTTTGCTGTTGGCTAGGATCGAGGCAATCATCAGTTTATATGAAGCATTCTTTGCCCCACCCACACGCACCGACCCGGTTAAAGGCGTGCCACCTTGAATGATTAGTCTTGAATGATTGTGGTTAAGGTTTTGCAGACCGAGCATGAAGTAATTAAAAAACTTTTAGTTTCAAGAATGTCATCTTCAAAAAAATCTTTTAAATCCCGAATATAATAACCTTCTCGAACCCAATGACTGTCTCATTTTCAACAACCTTCTCATACCCAATAACTTTTTTTACCCAGATAGAATAACTTTATTGTATCCTAGATATCGTAAAAAATCGAGTGATGACCGCCTGGTTATTCGATAAAAAAAACTTCTTCTTCTAACAAAACATCATATCTTTCGCAAACCAGTTGCTTGACCTTCTCAATTAAAAGCCTGACATCTTGGGCTGTCCCTCCATTCGTGTTGATCATAAACGAGCCGTGTTGTTCACTGACCTGGATCGAGCCTTGCTTTAAACCCTTTAACCCCGCCTGATCGATTAAAAAACCAGCCGGTACTCTTGGTTGATCTTTAAACCGCGGAAATAATTTTTTCAACCGGTTGTTATTGGGTATGTTTTTAAAGATACAGCCACTGGAAGGTATTCCTAAGGGCTGGGTTTTCATCCGATAAACAGTTGATTCTCGCATTAACCTTTGTGACTCAGCTCGGTTGCCCGGTTTTAAGACAAACTTCACTTGCAAGATCACTTCAGGCTTGTTTTGAAAACGGGAGTGATCATAGGCAAACTCGCACTCTGAGTTGTTGAGCCAAATCGTCTCGCCAAATTGGTTAAGAACCTCAACCTGAGACACGCAATCACTGATTAAAAAATCTCGATAATGAGAGTTGTTAAAGATTGCACCTCCCAGTGTGCCAGGCAACCCAACCAACTGCTCCAACCCGGTGAGGCCTTGATTAACCGTTTGCTTAACTAATGAACTCATACTCAGACCGCTATCAGCTAGCACAGTTGCTTTGTCAGGAAAATTCTCTACAACATGAAAATTATCATGGGCCACCAAGATTACTAACCCAGTGACGCCTTGATCTGAGATGATCACATTACTGGCAGACCCCAGTATCGTGTACTTGATATCTTGTTTTTGACAAAACTGAATCAACTCAACTAAATCTTGACGCGTTTTAGCCTTAACCATTGCTTCGGCTGGGCCACCGATCTTAAAATAAGCAATTTTTGACAGCGGAAAGTTAATCTTAAATTTTAATCGAGGAAAAGTATCTTTTAATTGACGCAGTTTAACATTGGTAAGCCGTGACATGATAAAGATGAGGCGATGATAAAGTTATAAGTTTTTACTATCAGCGTAAATTTTTTTATTTTAATATTCTGCAGACCGAATCACACCCACAGACTCTGCAGGCCAATATCTAAAAAAGGCTTTACCCACAATCATTGATTTTGTTACAGGGCCCCAAGCTCGAGAGTCGCTTGAGTTTTGCCTGTTATCCCCACTCACGAAATACTCATCTTCCATAAGAGTGATCTCGCGATTGTTGATGTAATGCCCGGGCTCGGTTTTCATATCAGAAGGAATATAACTCTCCTCTAAAAGAGTACCGTTTATATAATAATGATTGTTCTTTACCTCAACCGTTTCTCCAGGTAAACCAATGACTCGTTTGATAAAATCACAACCGGTGCCGGTAGGGCAGTTGGCTCCAGGCGGAGCCTCGAAAACAACCACATCACCCCGATGGGGTTCTCCAAAAACATAACTGATCTTGTCAGTTAAAACATAGTCACTGCTTTGAAAGTTTGGTTCCATTGATTGACCGTTCACTTGGTGTGGTTGGAGTAAAAAAATATAAACCACTAAAAATATAGACAAAGCAATCACCAAAGTCTCAAATATATCAAGGATAAAGTTTGCTATTTTTTTTAAAAAATTTGGCATAGTAATACGACTAATATAATCTTATTTTTACTAGAAAACAACTCAGTTTTTGCAGTATGATATAACTTACAAGTAAAAATCAGCAGTTAAACTGCAGTTAACCTAGTTTATTGCAAGGCGATTTCATCTTGGAGACAAAGATAACTTTTTAATCTTGAACCTGAATTAAGTAATCTTTTAGTCATAAACTGTTGGGTTTTTTCTTGTGAGTTATTTTTAAGGTTTGACCTATGGGCTACACAAAAAAAATAATCTCTGGTTTTTCTTGGGAAACATTGCTCAAGATTGCTACATATGGATTAACCGTTCTAAAGATCTACTTCCTGGCGCGTATTCTAGACCCTGCTGACTTTGGTCTGTTCTCAATTGCCCTAATTGCTCTGGGAGTAAGCGAGTCAATGACTCAAACCGGTATAAACCTCACCATAATTCAGTCAAAACTGTCTGTCGAGTATTTTTTAGATACTGCCTGGGTTATCTCGATAATCAGGGGCTTTTTGGTCGGGATTATCATGATCATTATTGGCTTTGCCATGAATCTATTTTATAACCTACCGTCCCTAATCACGCTGATTGCCTTAGCTACTTTAGTACCTGTTATTAAAAGTTTTATCAATCCGTTTGTAGTAGTCCTGCATAAGAAAATGTATTATTGGCAGGACACTGTGTACCGATTTGTAATTTTTGCGCTACAGATTCTTCTAACAATCATGCTTGGAGCCTGGACTCACTCAGCTTTTGGCTTAGTCTGGGCATTAGTGATCGCTGGTTTTTTTGAGGTCGCGATCTCTTTTTTACTTTTCAAGAAAAGACCGGTCTTTAAGTACACCCCATCCCGAGCAAAAATCATTTTTGATAATGCTAAGTGGTTAAGTGTAAACACATTGTTAAACTATTTAGTGGAGAATGTTGATGATTTTTTAATCGGAGTTATCACCAACACTCATTTCCTGGGTATTTACCACAACGCCTATAGTTTAACCCATAAATTCAGCTATGAAGTTGCTAAATCCGCTCATTATGGTACTATTCCTGTTTATACCAGGATTAGTCAGGAAAAAAAACGTTTAAAAAAAGCCTTTGCCAAATCATTTATCGTCACATTACTAATTTCTTTACTAATCTCGATACCAATCTTTATTTTTCATCAATCACTAATTAATTTTTTGCTCGGAGAAAAATGGTTAGAAGTCATTCCATTAGTCAGACCCTTAATCATTGCTGGCCTAGTTCAAACCATCTCAATGAGCAGTTACACCATGATGCTCGCAGTCAAAGATTATAAAATCATGAACCTGCACCTGTTGATATCCTTGATTTTTATGATCATTTTGCTTGTTGTGTTTGGTCGGGCTCAAGGAATTGCTGGTGCGGTTAACGCTATTATGTGGTCTAGAATTATCTCTTTACCGATTATTGGTTATTACCTGTGGAAATATTTCAAACATGCTTAAACTTAGCAAAACAGTTTCGTTAAACTTGCCTTTAATGTTACTGCTGATCAGTTATGGCTTTGTTAGTTTGGGACAACTACAAAGAGTACAACTGAGCAACCAAGTTGCTTTTTATCTGCACGATATCTTTTTGTGTTTTTTTGTGATCGGCACAGGCCTGAGTTATCGAAGATCTTTATCAAGATCAGTTAAATCCAGTTGGAAGAAAAGTAAAGCCTTAAGATTGCTTGGTTATTTTTTCATCTGGGCCTTTTTTGGACTTCTCATCAATCAACTCTTCTTTGAAGGTAATTATTTACCCTGGCTTTACTGGTTAAGACTAACAATTTATTTATCAACCGGTTTTTTAATGAATCAATTAAAAAATGAAGAAAAACAGTTTCATCAATGGCTGACTATTTTTTTTATCCTAGCAATAACATCTTTTCTTTTCTTTGGGTTTTTGCAATATTTACTTATTCCCGATTTAAGATTTATCGGTGGACTAGGCTGGGACGTTCATTATTTTAGACTGGCGGGCAGTGTGCTTGATCCAAACTTTTTGGGCATGATCTTGGTTACCGGTTTACTTGTGTGGCTATTTGCCATTGCAAAAAACACAAACTGGAGAATCGCTGGCGGTTTAATTTTTATCTTAGCCCTGCTTCTCACTTACTCTCGCAGTAGCTATGGAGCATTCTTACTAACAGTGGGCTTTTATTTTTTATTGAACAGGAGAGGTCAAATCACTGACAAGGTGAAAAAATCATTGCTAATTTTATCTTTTATTTTTATCACATTAATCCCGTTTTTACCCAAACCTGGTGGCCTTGGTGTAGATCTGGCTAGAACAGAAACAGTCCAGAGTAGAGCAGAAGTTAATAAATCTATTGTTAAAAGTATTAAGCCTAAAGATTTAGTAATCGGTCGAGGCTTGTTTGTCCCAACTGTTAACTTGGAGGAAACCAACCGCATCGTTCATGCTAGCTTCCCAGATAATATCCTGGTCTTTATCTTAATCAGCACTGGTATACCGGGGTTATTGATCTTTGGAGGATTTATTTATCAGTTGGTATTAGACTATTTTCAAAAAACTGGTTTAAAACTGTTGCTACTCATTGCCATAATGGGACATTCTATGTTTAACTTAACGCTTTTAGAACCGATAAACCTGCTGATGCTATTACTAGCCTTACAGATTTAGAACTGATACCTCACCTTGATCTCTTTCTCGGTTTCATTGCCGGCTTGATCAATCACCTTAATCTTGATCAAGTTCTCACCTCGAGTTAACTGAACTCGTGCTGAAAACTGACCATCATTACCAGCATAACTTAGCCTATCATTAATATAAACTTTGGATCGAGGTTTGGTCTCGCCTCTGACTTGGACAACTTCCTCTTCTTTTAGTCTAAACTCGGCGCCATCTTCAGGTTGCTCCACGATTATTTCCGGTTGAGTTTGGTCAAAAACAATGGTTAGTTCCAGAGGCCGAGACTCATTATCAAACTCATCAACACTGTAAACTCGAATAATATTTTCACCCTTTGCTAAGTTAACCAAGATCTCAAAGTTGGCTGACTCATCCACTTCAAGAGTTTTCTGAACCTGATTATTAACCTCTAGCTTAATCTTAGAGTTGCTTTCAGCATATCCAACAAGACTAATATTGTTGAGATTAGTGTGAGAGGGTGGGGAAGCAATAGTTGGTGGCTGGGGTGGAATCATCTCTGATTGAGAGATGTCTGTTTGTTTGTCAAAAATCTCAAAAAATAACCTGACGCCATTGGGCAAAATGACAAAGATAAAAACCAGCCCGATTACAATTGACAACAAGATGAAAACCAGGGTTTGCTTGGTAATCTCCTGTTTTTGTTTATTGGCTAGTCTGGAAGTGAGTCTTGTTTTTGACATATAAAATTTGAGTTATCAAGTAAAGATATCATATCAAAATACTAACGGTTGCTGATTATTTTTGAAATTTTTTTCTTTTTTTTAGATTCTTGGCTGAGCCAGGAATGGGACTCGAACCCATGACCCACGGTTTACGATACCGTTGCTCTACCAACTGAGCTATCCTGGCCAATTGTTAAAAACAGTTTTCAGAACATCTAAAAATCTTCTCTATTTTTATACACTCTGATTATACTGCAATATTTTACTTCTTAAGTACTGAGCCCTATTATAAAAAAACTAATGCTGGTTTGTGAGAGTAGTTGAGTATATTTTACTTGAGAGAGTATCTTTAGGTGTTTGCTTGAGTATCAACAAAATTCCACACAATCAAAAAAAGGGATCATTGAACACAACCAGATATTTATGATATACAAGCTCCTCTATCAAACTTAGAAAAAACAAACTCCTGAAGCAAAGAGGCTTAATTTACCAAGGCTCTGAATAAAAAATCTGAGCAGTGCCTCCCTATCTGCCTACTGAGACAAGCGCCCTAAAGCCCACATCTGAAATAGCTCTCTCTGGAAGCCCAGAATAAAATGAGGCTGCTCCACTTTCTAATTCGCCACCAATGAAAATTTGGCGTGGCACCCCTCCCAGAGTTGTTGTGTCATTTGTCCATTCCAATGCAGTCTCATCTAATGCAGTCCCAGCCCCTTTTGAAATATTCTCGCGATTTAGCAAAAGGTTGAGTTCAATGGCTGAGGGTAATCTGCAATCATTACCAGAAAAATTCATACCGGTTTGCTCATTAAGCCAAGGCGTAAGAAGGGTTTCAAAAATATTATTCACTTCATTTGCCGAGACTCCAGTGCGACGTTCAAGTTGCATCGCCTGCATAGCAGGTGATGCTTGGTCCTGTTCCTCTGCTAAAGATGGTCTCACCGTTTCAACTAGCACCCACTCACCTGGAAGTGTAGGAAATGAGATAAAGCCATCAGCTACAGACATCCAATACTCAGGAAGAAGGTTACGAGCAATAGAGGTGTTCTCTTTTTCTTCTGACGACATGGTGATAAAGTTTCGCCAATTAGGATAACGCGCTTCTAAACCCTGAAGATACTTATTAAAACCTTGATCTTGTAGTTCACCAAGAGACCCTAAGTCGAGGTTGGGAATGTAAAGCAACCTGAAGCCTAGAGTTTTAAGTTTATCAATCAGTTCAGGGGTGAGGCTAGCTGGTGGTGGGGGTACCTCGATACTGAGACCTTCACCAAGTAGTTGTGTCCAAGCCGCTTTTTCCTGCTCCTGTTTTGTTTCAACAGGGTTTAACTCAGATTTATTTGAAAAATCTGGAGAGATATTCTGAGGAGTAGGGAGTTCTTCACGAATGTTTGCCATAAGAAAAAAATAATAAATAATTATAAATTATTATAATACAATCATAAGAATTGACCACCGTCGCAACGAGAAGTGAGGATATGGAGCGGGATACGGGAGTCGAACCCGTTTTTTCACCTTGGGAAGGTGATGTTGAGCCGGTCAACTAATCCCGCATTAAAGAATGTATTCTTGGCGACCCCGACCGGGCTCGAACCGGCGATCTCTTCCGTGACAGGGAAGTATGTTAACCAACTACACCACGGGGCCAACAGTCAATATTTTTTAAATATCTTTTTTATTGGCAATTAAGCTTAAATTATAGCCAAATTTAGACATCTTTTCCACCTGAGATTCCTGATCACTTTATACATAAAATCAACAAACCTCTAATGAAAAATTTCTTATTTTAGATTATACTAAAGCTAATTAATTATTACTAAAGGAAAACTATGCAAACTCTAACTTTACTCATGATTGTCTTGATAGCAGTTGCCTTTTATGTGGCCTCTGTTTACAACGGTCTTAACATACTCAAGACCCAAATCACTGCCAGTATCCAGGAAATTGGTAACCAGCTTAAGCGTCAAGCCAGCCTCATTCCTAATCTTGAATCAGCTGTTAAAGGCTATATGGGTCAGGAAAAATCTATTTTTAAGATGTTAACCGACGCGCGCAAATCAATTACTCAAGCAGAAGATTCAGGCAAGATGAAGGACATTGACCAAGCGATTGATAAAATTCAGGGATTAATGCCACAACTAAGAGTTGTCTTAGAAAGTAATCCTGAGATTAAATCAGATCAAGCCGTGGTTAAGTTTATGAATGAGTTAACTGATACATCTGACAAACTAACATATGCTCGGCGCAGTTTAATCGATTTAACGCAATCGTTTAACCAAAAACTAGTTGTGTTTCCATCCAACCTGGTAGCTAAGTTATTTGGATTTAAGCCAGAAAAGGGTTTAGCAACTGCCACCACTGGCGAGCATGTCTCTGTTTCTGATGAAGACATGAAGATGCCTAAAGTTGATTTAAGCTAACTCTTCAACAAAACTGTGTTGAGTTTATCTAAATCTGGAAGGGTTGTTTATGGCAGTCACTCATTATCAACTGGTTAACAGTAATAAACAGCGCTCATTCATCATCATGGCGCTGTTTATCTTGTTTGTGGCCGGTGCTAGCTATCTCATGACCATTGCTTTTGGTTATGAACTAAACATCGTCGCCTTAGCGCTGATTTTCTCCGGCATAACCACTTTTGTGAGTTATTGGTGGTCTGACAAGATTATTCTTGGTATTTCAGGAGCAAAACCAGCCACCCGTGAGGAGTTTTTTGATTTTTATACTTTAGTGGAAAATATTGCTCTGGGTCAACGCATGCCAATGCCTAAACTGTATGTTATCCAAGACTCGGCTATCAATGCTTTTGCAACCGGCAGAAACCCAGACAACGCGGTTGTCTGTGCCACCACTGGTTTGCTTGGTAGACTTAATCGTTCAGAGATTGAAGGAGTGGTGGCTCACGAGATGTCTCATGTGCAGAACTATGATATCTTGTTGATGTCGGTGGTCGCGGTTTTGGTAGGACTGGTAGCTTTACTATCTGACTGGTTTTTAAGGATGAGTTTTCTGGGTGGACGCAGACGAAGCAATGATGATAGGCAAGCGGGACAACTCCAAGTTTTTTTAATTATCATTGGTTTACTACTTGCCCTGCTGTCACCACTCATCTCTCAACTGATCAAGCTAGCTTTATCGCGTAGAAGAGAACTTCTGGCAGATTCCAGTGCTGTAGCTATGACACGCAACCCTGAGGGCTTGGCCAGAGCTTTAGAAAAAATTTCTTTAGATAAGCAACCGCTCGAAACTGCTAGTAAAGCCACGGCTCATCTCTTCATTGCTAACCCTCTTAAAAATCGTCATGATACTGTTGGCTGGTTTGCGGGGTTGTTTAATACTCATCCACCAATTGAGGATAGAATTGCAAATTTACGCAGAATGACGATTAAAACTTAGCATCTCTTTTAAACTGCTAGAGTAAAAATTTTCTTATATAATAATCCTCAGTAAAATCAGGTAAAATGACAGTATCTTATGTCTACTATCAACAAGCAAACTATTAAACAAGTAGCGAAACTGGCAAATATTCCCGTCTTTGAGCAAGAGTCTGTCGATCTTGCTCAGGCTTTTCAAGATACCTTAAAAGTGGTCGATAAACTGAAAAAAATTGATGTTACAAATCTGGAGCCAACCCACCAAGTGACCGGCCTCACCAATGTTACCCGACCTGATGTGGTTATTCCTGAGCAGATGTTGTCGCAACAACAAGCTTTAGCCAATGCTAAAAAAACTTATCAAGGATACTTTGTTGTTCCAAGAATTTTAGAAAAAGATTAATCTATAATGTCTAACTTAAACAACCTCACGCTGAAACAAGCTCTCGATTCTCTAAAAAATAAAACTATTTCTTTAGAGGAACTCTACACTGATCTTTTATCTGCCATTGAACAAAAAAATGACCAACTCAAGATCTATCTCAGTCTAAAAAAAAACTCTTTAGCCTTGGCTAAAGAAGCTCAAGAAAAAAATCTTCCGTTGTTGGGCTTGCCAATAGCGGTTAAGGATAACTTTTGTACTGTTGATTTACCTACGACCGCGTCTGCAAAACTTTTAAAAGAGTACATCTCACCTTATGAGTCAACCGTAACTAGCAAACTTAAAAAAGCAGGTGCGGTTGTGATTGGTAAAACTAATCTTGACGCTTGGGCCCATGGCAGTTCAACCGAAACCAGCGAGTTTGGCACCACTCTTAATCCTTGTAATCCTCAATATTTACCCGGAGGTTCCTCTGGCGGTAGCTCAGCTTCGGTAGCAGGTGATTTAACCTTAGGAGCCATTGGTAGTGAGACCGCGGGTTCGATCCGTCAGCCATCTGCTTGGTGTGGCACGGTCGGGTTAAAACCTACTTATGGCAGAGTGAGTCGTTACGGGCTGATTGCTATGGCTTCATCAATTGACACTCCTGGACCGATTACCAAAACGGTTGAGGATGCGAGCTTGCTTTTTAACGCTATTGCTGGACACGATGCTAAGGATGCAACCTCATCTCGAGTTCCGCCACCAGATCTAACCAGCTCTTTAGATCAGTCAATTAAAGGTTTAAAGATTGGGGTCATGTACTTAGAGATCAATGGTTTAGAAAAAATCGCACCAATTTATCAAGAACAACTCAAGGTTTTTAAAGAACTGGGCGCAACTGTTGAACCGGTTCAAGCCCTTGATCCCAGCTATGCGATTGGTGTTTATACTGTTATCCAACGAGGTGAGGTGAGTAGTAATTTAGCCAGGTTTGATGGTATTCGTTTTGGTCATGATCGCTCTTTGTTTGGCGCCGAAGCTAAGCGTCGCATCATGTTAGGCACCTTTACTTTAAGTAAAGGTTATGCTGAACAGTATTATAACTTGGCGCAAAAAATCAGAACGCTTTTTATTCAAGATTTTCAACAACTCTTTACCAAATATGATGTCTTGGTTGCCCCAACCTCGCCTGGTTATGCAAAAAAACTTGGAGTAAGTGAGGGTGCCACCATGTTTGGCGAGCTAGAGGATATGCTCCTCGAGGCCAGTTCTGTGACCGGTCTCCCTGGAATTTCCGTTCCCTGTTATCGTGATGATGACACTAATTTATATCTGGGTTTAAATATTATGGCTCCAATGTTTAAAGAAGAAACTCTAATCAAGGTTGCTGACGCTTTTGAAAAGAACACTCCCTGGAACAGTTGGAGGTCTCGATCATGAATAAATATACACCTATCATCGGACTTGAAGTTCATGCTGAACTGAAAACAAACTCAAAAATGTTTTGCGGTTGTGTTAATGATCCGTTCTCTGCCCCCAAACCAAACATCTTCACTTGTCCAGTTTGCTTAGGTTTGCCAGGGGCCTTACCCGTGCCTAACCAACTCGCGATAGACTGGACCGTCAAACTAGGCCTTGCACTCAACTGTCAGGTTAATCAGTTTTCAAAGTTTGACCGTAAAAACTACTTTTATCCTGACCTGGCAAAAGGTTATCAGATCAGTCAATATGACCTGCCATTTTGTTTTGATGGAGAGATGAACACATCTCAGGGAAAAGTTAAAATCAGACGTATTCATCTTGAAGAGGATACTGGTAAACTGATTCATAGCACCATTAACAAACAGTTAGTGAGTTTGATCGACTTTAACCGTAGTGGCGTTCCTTTGGTTGAGATCGTGACCGAGCCTGATATCAAAAACGGTCAACAAGCCAAAGAATATGGAAAAAAATTACAACAGATCATGCGTTTTTTAAATATAGCAGACTGTAAGATGGCTGAGGGCGGAATGCGCTTAGAAGCCAATATTTCTCTGGCTGAAACCGGCAGTAACCAGCTCCCGATCTATAAAGTTGAGGTTAAAAACATCAACTCTTTTAAGTTTCTCGAGGAAGCGATTGATTATGAGCTTGAGCGACAAAGAAAAATCTTAGATCAGGGAGAGAGACCTGTTCAAGAAACTCGGGGCTGGGACACTGATAAAAAGCAGACATTTTCGCAAAGAACTAAGGAGGATGCAGAAAACTATCGCTATTTTCCAGACCCAGATATTCCTCCGATTCAAGTTTCTGACAAACAGGTTGCCGAGCTGAAAAATAGCCTTCCAGAACTGCCAGATGAAACAACTAAACGCTGGACAAAACAGTATCAAGTTAGTCTTGAAAACGCTCGGTTGTTGGTCACTAACCAAGATCAGGTAGAATGGGCTGAGGCTATCTTTAAGCTGGCTCAAGAAAAACAGATTAAACCAAACGATCTTGCCAATGACATCGTCAATAAAAAAATTAATGTCTTGCCAGGACAAGATCCTTTACAAGTGATAGCCGAGTTTCAAGGTTTGCATCACACGGTTGCGGTTGATGACACTCATTTACAACAACTGATTAAAAAGGTTGTTGCAGAAAACCAAGCTGTTGTTGTTAAATATCATGCTGGTAAAACTCAAGTATTAGGCTTTTTAATAGGTCAGATCATGAGAAATTTGCCAGAAAAAGTTGATCCAAGCCAAGTTAGAACTGCCTTGATGAGAGAGTTAAGTGAGTCAGAAAAATAAAACAAAAAAATTAAATAGGTTAATCTCAGTCAGATCTTGGTTTCAGACAAGCATTTTTGAACCTGAATCTTAACTTTAAAAATCTTTACAATGCCTGATTTTATCCATCTTCATTTACACTCTGAGTACTCCATGTTGGATGGTTTGGTTAAGTTTCCAGAACTGATAAACAAAGTTAAGGAGCAAGGTCAAACCGCGGTGGCTCTCACCGATCATGGCAACATGTACGGAGCAGTTGAGTTTCACAACCTTTGTTATGACAATGATATCAAGCCGATCATCGGTTGCGAGATGTACTTAGCTGAAAACGGGTTAGAAAAAAAAGGCACAAAACCTGGAGAGGATCAAGCACATCTCACCCTACTTGCTGAAAACTATACAGGCTATCAAAATCTACTAAAGCTGGTCAGTATTGCGCATCTGGAAGGATTTCATTACAAACCTCGCATCGATATTGTTAATCTTGCCAAACACAGTCAAGGTATTATTACCTTGACCGGTTGCTTAAATGGTTGGATTGCTCACAGCATTCTCAATCATGATCTAGCTACGGCTAAAAAAAATCTTGGACAACTTCAAGCAATCTATAAAAGCAACCTTTATGTTGAGATACAAGATCACGGCTTAAAAGAACAGCAAGCGGTTAACAAACAACTGATCAAACTGGCAAGGGAGTTTAATCTACCTTTGGTTGCAACCAATGATGTTCATTACCTTAATGCTGATGATGCAGAAGCACAAGATGCTTTGCTAGCAGTTGGTACCCGCACCCTCGTCTCTGAAAAAAACCGGTTAACAATGATTGACACGCCAGAGTTTTATCTAAAAACGCCGAATCAAATGGCTGAGTTGTTTGCTGATACTCCGGAAGCGATCAAGAACACGGTTGAGATTGCAGATAAATGTAACCTAAAGATCCCGACCGGCAACTTGATCTTCCCCAACTTCCCGTTGCCTAAAGATGAGACCGATGCCTCATATCTCAGAAAACTAGCTTTGCAAGGACTTAAAGCCAAGTTCCCTAAGATCACCAAAACCATCCAGGAAAGACTTGAGTATGAGTTAAATATTATCCATGACAAAGGTTATGACACCTATTTTTTAGTAACTCATGACTTTGTTAAATGGGCTAAAGAAAATGGAGTTGGTGTTGGTCCGGGTAGGGGTAGTGCTGCTGGCTCGATTGTTTCCTATGGCCTAGATATTACCACGATTGATCCTTTTGAGCATGGTTTGCCGTTTGAGAGGTTTTTAAACCCGCAACGCCCAACCCCGCCTGATATTGATATTGATTTTGCTGACGATCGACGTGACGAGGTTATCCAGTATGTGTCTGAGAAATACGGTAATGATGTGGTTGGACATGTCATTACCTTTGGACGGATGGAGGCCCGAGGCGCGATTCGCGACATTGGCAGAGTGCTGGGAATGGCTTATGAGGATCCTGATCGCATTGCCAAACTCATTCCTAACAACCCGCAAAAGAAAACCTCGATAAAACAAGCGGTTAAAACCGTGCCAGAGCTAACCGAGTACTACAAACAACCCAAGTATAAAAAATTAATTGATTTAGCTAGTAGGGTAGAAGGGACGGTTAGACACAGTAGCGTGCATGCGGCCGCGGTCGTGATTGCTGATAAACCCTTGTATGCATACACGCCGGTTCAAAAGGACATCAAGACCGACTCCACTGTTACTCAGTATGATATGTACTCGCTTGACTGTAATATTAATGATGACGCAATTGGTTTGATCAAGTTTGATTTTTTAGGACTGCGAAACCTGTCGATTTTACAAAAAGCCATTCAGCTCATCAAGGAGCATCAAAAGATTATTATTGATTGGAAAAAGATTCCACTTAACGACAAAAAGACTTATGAGTTGATCAGCAGTGGTGAAACCACCGGGATTTTCCAGCTCGAATCAGCTGGTATGAGACGCGTGGCGCGCAACTTAAAACCCTCGCAGTTCTCGGATATCACAGCTATGTTAGCCTTGTTTCGTCCAGGGCCAATGGATCTGATCCCGCAGTTTATTCAAGGGAAACATAAACCTGAGTCTGTTACTTATCCACATGACTCTTTAAAGCCGGTGTTGGAAGAAACCTATGGCATCATGGTCTATCAAGAGCAGATCTTAGAGATTGCCCATATCATGGCTGGATACAGCTTGGGTGAGGCTGATATTTTACGCCGTGCAATCGGTAAAAAAAAGAAAAAAATTCTCGACAAAGAAAAGAAACGGTTTATTGAACAAGCAGTTAAAAAAGGGTATCAAGAACAAACCGCGGTTAAGGTTTGGGGCTTTATCGAGGCATTTGCAAACTACGGGTTTAACAAATCTCACGCTGCTAGTTATGGCATGATCTCCTATCAAACCGCTTACTTAAAAGCTCATTATCTAGTTGAGTTCATGACAGCCATGATGAGTGTAGAAAGCAACTCATCCTCAGCAAACCGAGATGAAAAGATCGCGATTGCGGTTGAGGCTAGCAAAAATCTCGGTATTAAAATCTTGCCTCCAGATATTAATCAATCAGGTGAGGACTTCTCGATTGAACCTTTTAAAGGTTCTTTAAACGGACGAGCTATTCGCTTTAGTATTAACGCGATTAAAAATATTGGTGAGGCAGCGATCGAGAACATCTTAGCCACTCGCAAAAAACATAAAGAATTTATCTCGTTCACGCAATTTATCTATCTCACTGACTCGCGTAAGGTCAACAAAACAGTTTTAGAATCTTTAATAAAAGTTGGAGCCATGGATCGATTTGGCACAAGAGCCAGCATGTTAGAAAACTTTGAAGAGATTCGTCAAACAGCAGCCTCTTTTGAGACCGAGCAGGCAGGTCAGGACAACTTGTTTGCAGGCGTGGCACATGATATTACCGATATTAAAGATAACTTTAAACAACTACCTGAATATCCCAAAAGAGAACTGTTGTCTTTTGAAAAAGAGTTACTCGGTCTTTACTTAACCGAGCATCCGTTAGCTGACAACTTAAAACTGGTTAACGGAATGGCAAATAAAACTGTTGCTGAGATCGATCCAACCATTCATCAAGATCAAACCTTTATTTTTGGTGGTGTCATCAATAAAATTAGATTTGTTAAAACTCGTAAAAGAAATCAGGACATGTGTTTTGGCACCCTCGAGGATCAAACTGGTGCGATAAGATTTGTGGTGTTTCCCACTACCTATGAGCAGTATAAATCTTTGATCACTGAAGACCAAGTTGTGCTGATGAAAGGCAAGATTAATATTAGAGAAGGAGAGTTAAACTTAATTGCAGAAAAGATCTTTTTGCCAAAAAAAGTAGTGATGGAGCAAGAGGATGAAAACAGTTATAAAGAAATCTTTATCCCACGTAAGACCGACAAGGCCACCCTGCAAAAACTCGGCGAACTGCTTAAATCCAACCCTGGTGATGACAAGGTAATGGTCTTAATCCCTAATGGCAGTGCTCCACGAAAGATGCGGTTGCCCTATACAGTAAAGTTTTCAGAAGCGTTAGAAAAGAAAATTAGTCAACTATTAAACTAAACCTCTTATGACCTCCTCTCACCTGTCAGAACCAGAACTCACCGCTTTAACCAAAACTGCTCAACAAGTCCGCGTCAAGACTATAAAAATCTTAACCGAGGCTGGCTCAGGTCACCCCGGTGGTTCTCTTGGTATGGCAGATATCTTCACGGCTTTATATTTTAAACTGTTAAACCATTCTCCTGATAATCCAGAATGGAAAGATCGTGACTATCTGTTGTTGTCAAACGGTCACATCTGTCCAGTTTTATATGCTACCTTGGCACAGGCAGGATATTTTCCTCAAGAAAAACTGCAAACTTTACGTAAGATAAACAGCGACCTGCAAGGTCATCCTAAACTCCAACCAAGACTTGGTATTGAGATAAGTTCAGGACCGTTGGGTCAGGGATTGTCACAAGCCTGTGGTTTAGCCCTAGCTTTTAAAAAAGACAACAAACCAAACCATATCTTTTGTTTGTTAAGCGATGGAGAACAACAAGAAGGGCAAACTTGGGAGGCTTATATGCTGGCTTCTAAATACCAACTCAACAACATAACTGCTATTATTGACCGCAATCATATCCAGATTGGAGGCGATACAGAGCAGGTAATGCCTCTTGAAAACCTAAAAAATAAGATTGAGGCGTTTGGTTGGTCTGTCCTAGAAATTAACGGTCATGATTTTTCTGAGATTGTTATGGCAGTAAACAAAGCAAAAGATGATAAACTCCCTTTTGCAATTATTGCCAATACCGTTTTAGGTAAAGGAGTAAGTTTTATGGAAAACAATGCCCAGTGGCACGGCAAGGCACCCAACAAAGAACAAGCCAACCAGGCTATTAAAGAACTTTTGCAATAAAATGTCAAAAACTCAACACACTTCCATCACCTTACCAATGGCTACCAGAGATGGTTTTGGCATCGGCTTAACTCAAGTAGGTCATGATAATCCAGATATATTTGCTTTATCTGCTGATCTCACCGATTCCTTAAGAATGACAGATTTTGAACAAAGATTTCCAGATCGGTTTGTTCAAGTAGGTGTGGCAGAACAAAACCTGATCGGTGTGGCCTCGGGATTAGCCCTGGCTGGAAAGATCCCGTTTGCCGGTAGCTTCTCTGTCTTTAGTCCTGCACGAAGCTGGGATCAAGTTAGGCTCTCGGTAGCTTACAGCAACTTGAATGTAAAGATTGTAGGCTCACATGCTGGTTTAGTAACAGGTCAAGATGGAGCCTCGCATCAAGCTTTAGAAGACATTGCTTTAATGAGAGTTTTGCCAAACATGAAGGTAGTAGAACCCTGCGATGCTGAACAAGCCCGCCAAGCAGTTCATGCTTTCGCAACCGATCTGGGTCCGAGTTACTTAAGATTATCCAGAATGGCTGTGCCAACCATTTCTACTCAACACAAGTTTGAGCTAGGCCAAGCACAGGTTTTACAACCAGGTAAAGATATCACTATTATTGCCTGCGGGGTTATGGTGCATGAGGCCTTGCTTGCATCGGCAATGCTTAAAGACGAAAACCTTTCAACCTGTGTCATTAACATGCACACTATCAAACCGATTGATAAAGAAATGATTATCAAGAAGGCTCAAGAAACCAAGCTCATAATAACAGCCGAGGACCATCAACTGCAGGGAGGCCTGGGTTCAGCCGTAGCCGAGGTCTTACTGCCTGAAATCGGAAAAACAGTTTTCAACAATATTAGATTTGCAATGGTTGGGGTAGAGGATAGTTTTGGTGAGTCAGGTGATCCTCAGGAGTTAAAAGAAAAATATGGACTGACCGCAAAAAACATCACCAATAAAATCTTAAAGTTATTGCAGTCAGAAAAATTTATTTAGGCAGATCATCAATCCTGCTCTCCTTGACTTTTTCTTGATCATCTATCTGAAAATGGGCAAAAAAAGTCGTCTCGTTTTTGTCAATCTTTTCCAATAAATAATGTAAGTCGTCCACCAGCTCAATGCCTTGAGTAAAAACCTCTTCAGGTTTAAGCCATAAAAATTTACCTTCTTTACACTGATCACCAATCGGGATGTTTTTATCCGGCACCTCTACCTTAAAAAAACCAACTAACCAGTCAACATCATAGCCCTCACGGGTTACTGCTAGTCCACAAAACGAGATATCCTTTGCCTGAATCTCATAACCGGTCTCCTCTTTAGTCTCACGTATCACGGTTTGCAGAAAAGTCTCGCCAGGGTCAACCTTGCCCCCAACCCCATTCAACCTGCCAGAGTCCACCTTACCATTATTCCAACGATGGATGATTAAATATTTTCCTTGATGATGAAGAAAGATGGTGACCGACGGTTGAAGTTGACGCATGTTTTTATTTATTAAGTTTGGCAGGTTTCACAAAAATAACTACCACGATTACCAAGTTGCACTTTTTTAACTTCACCTCCACATTGATAACATTTTTCTCCTTCTCTTCCATAAACTTTTAACTTTTCTTGAAACTTGCCAGCCAGTCCATCCACATCCACAAACTTACCATCAAAGGTGGTGCCTCCATATTTTATACCATCTTTAATAACTTTTTTAACCTGCTTCACTAAAATCTCAACCTCTTTTTCTGATAAGTTTTTACTTGATTTGCGTGGATCAATGCCTGCCTCGAATAAAGCCTCTGACGCATAAATGTTACCAACACCGCCCACGATCTCATTGATCATGATGGCTTGCTTGATTGTGATCGTGCGATAACGCAACTTGTTAAATAAATAATGAGTGTTGAACTCTGGATCGATCGCATCAGGACCATAGGCTTGATATTCTTGTTGAACTTGGTCATGGGTTAATAACTTGATCCAACCAAAAATACGCATATCATTGAAAAACAGTTTGGCACCTGATTGGAAACTAAAAACCACGCGAGTGTGATCGCCAGGTAACTCCTTTACCCAATCTGCAGTGGGATGACCGCCACCAATCTTTACCTTGCCATCAAGATAAATTAACTGACCGGTCATCTTTAAATGAATCAGCAAGTTAAGATCATTTGACAGATGTAGCTGGATCAGTTTTGCTTTACGAGAGACCTTGATAATTTTTGCGCCCTTGATTTTAGTTGGCTCGCCAATAAAACTTTTCTGGTGATTAACTGTAACTTGCTTAATTGTTTGACCAATTAATAAATTTTGTAAACGCAACCGCACCGTTTCAACTTCAGGAAGTTCAGGCATAAAAAGAACCTTTAACTTGTAATTTTGTTAGCCACCCAGATGTTTTGAAGAGTTAATCAAACCACAATCTTTATACTTTAAACCACTCCCACATGGACAAGGGCTGTTTCTGCCCACCTTAGCTTTTCTTACGCCCCTACCAGGTTGGTTAACAGAACCAGCTTTGCGTAAAGCACTGGCCAGATCTGAGGCTGTGCCATCTACAGACTTGGGCATCATCACTCCGGTTGGCGTTTGGGCATCAGCCACTTCTTTAGCAATCGGCTCGTTCACATCATCTTTTTGATACTCAGCTTGATCTAATAACTGTTGGGTTGCCAGAGTTGGCCGGCGGGTTGGCTGTACTCTAAAGATACGATGTGCCACAGTGGACTCTACTGTATCAATGAAGTTCTCAAACATGGCAAAAGACTCTTTTTTATATTCTGATAAAACTGTTTCTTTATCGCCTCTGAGCCAAATACCTTCCTTGAGCGCCTCCATTTGATCTAGGTGATCGATCCATTTTTCGTCAATAGTTGACAGTACCACATAACGTTCTAACTGACGCATGATCTCTGAACCTAACATCTTTTCTTTAGATGCATAAACCTCGTTAACAAGTTTTTCAAGTTCGCTCAGAACACCATCAGCAGAGCCTGTCTTTAACAGCTTCTTCTCAACTTGTTTTTGTGAGTCCTCATCAAAAGGAATAATCTTGACAAACTCGTTCACCAACTCATTAACATCCTTGTTATTGATCTCGGCTTTTTCTGGGAGAAACTGTGTGTGAATCGAGTTTATCTCATCCTGAATATAAGAGAAGATCTCATCTTTCACCGAGCCATTAACCTCACCTGCACCTTGTTCATCTGTTTCAACCTTAGCTTGTTGTGCCTTGATCTCAGCTTGTTTTTCCTCGATCTCCTGAGTTGACAGCTCTAATAAACGACGACGACGTTTGTAAATAATCTCGCGGTGCTTGTTCATCACATCGTCAAAATCAACCAAGCGCTTTCGCTGATCAAAAAAGAATGTTTCCACCTTTACCTGAGCTGACTCGATCGATTTGCTGATCATGGCATTCTCGATCGGCTGGTCCTCTTGAATCTTAAGAAAATCCATCACCTTGGTGATCTGCTCTCCACCAAAAATCCGCATAATCTCGTCTTCTAAACTGATAAAGAATTGCGCAGCACCTGGGTCGCCCAACCGACCAGCACGACCCCTAAGTTGATTATCAATCCGGCGTGACTCATGGCGCTCAGAACCGATCACAAACAACCCACCAGCAGTGATCACCTCCTGATTATCCTTGCGCCATTGATCTAATGTTTCTTGATACTTTTCAAGATCATAGTTATTGGGATTGATTGAGGGTGGTAGCTCTAGGTCCTGATATTTTTTCGGTAGAGGAGTGCGTTTGTTTGTTTTGTTTTCTTTACGGAAATCCTTGAGCTCTGGCTTGGCTCCGCCTAAGATGATGTCAACACCTCTACCAGCAATGTTGGTTGCAACCGTGATCATGCCTTTTTTACCAGCATCAGCAATAACAAAAGCTTCCCGTTCGTGATTCTTAGCATTTAACACATTGTGCTGAATACCGCGTCTGCGTAAAAAATTAGAGATCATCTGGTTATTATCAATCGAACGTGTCCCAATCAAGATCGGTTGACCGGTTTGATGAATTTTTTCCACCATATGCGCGATCGCGGAAAACTTAGCAGCTTGTGTTTTATAAATTACATCTGGCTTATCCTGACGAACAATTGATTTATAGGTGGGAATCGCCACAACATCAGTATGATAAATTTGATTAAACTCATCAGCCTCGGTTACAGCGGTACCGGTCATACCTGCTAGTTTTTGATACATCCTGAAATAGTTTTGAATTGAGATGGTTGCCAAGGTTTTAGACTCCTGTTGAATCGGCACACCTTCTTTAGCCTCGATAGCTTGGTGCAAGCTGTCGCTATATCGCCGACCATACATCAACCGCCCTGTGTGCTCATCCACGATAATCACCTCGCCCTCACGCACGATATACTCTTTATCTCGTTCAAAAACCGTCATGGCTTTTAAAGCGGTTTCAATATGATGAATAACCGAGAAGTCTTCTTCATATAAATTACTCACACCAAGTTTTTTTTCTAACCGTTTCACACCAAGGTCGGTCAGGGTGGCAGTTTTTGCTTTTTCATCAACCTTATAATCCTGATCTTTGGTCAAGATCTTAACCATCTTGGCATACTCATAATATTTATTAGTGGGATCAGTATCAGGTGCTGAGATGATTAGAGGCGTGCGAGCTTCGTCAATCAAGATCGAGTCTGCCTCGTCAACAATCGCAAAAAAATGAGGATCGGTGCGTCGCTGAGCTAACTGATCAATCGCTTGCACCATATTATCGCGCAAGTAATCAAAACCAAACTCGTTGTTTGTGCCATAAGTAATATCAGCTAGATATGCCTCCTGTCTGGTAATTTCTTGAAAGTGTTCTAAACGTTCATCACCTCTTTCCTCACTGTCAATTTCAGGATCATAAAGTTTTGAATGGTCATGAACAATCACCGCGGTACTGACTCCTAAAAAGTGATAGATCGGACCCATCCAACCAACACCAATCTCAGCCAAGTAATCATTAACAGTTACCAAGTGAGCACCTTTGCCTAACAAAGAGTTTAGATAAAGCGGACAAGTCACGGTTAAGGTTTTACCTTCACCAGTCTTCTGCTCGGTAATAATCCCGTTGTGAATCGCGATACCGGCCAACAACTGAACATCAAAATGACGCATGCCAGTAATCCGGCGTGATACTTCTCTCACTGTTGCAAAAGCCTCAGGTAAGATCTCATCAAGAATCTCTTTCTCCTTGAGTTGAAGCTCTGCTTCGGTTTGATGATCGCTTTGAGCTAAGGCCTGTTTTATCTGCTGTTTAAACTTCTCGGTTTGGGCAGACAGTTCCTGATCTGACAGTTTTTTAAGACTTGGCTCAAGATCATTGATTTGATCAACAACTTGTTGATACTGGTTAAGCTTTTTTTTGTTTTCGTCAAAAAGATTTTGCAAAAATTTAAACATAGTAGGCTCGATTATTAGGTGAAGTTATTAGACGTTATATTATGGCAGAAAAAACTGAAAAAGTTAAAGGTAAAAAACAAGTTGAGAGGTTTGAACAAGCTCTACAAATACTTTTTTAACACTTGAGGAATTTTCACAGAGCCATCCTGTTGTTGATAATTCTCCACCAAGGAAGCTAGTAAGCGAGGAGTGGCTAAAACCGTGTTGTTTAAAGAATAAGCATACTTGGATGTACCGTCTTTTGCTTGATATTTTATCTTGAGACGTCTCGTCTGAAAATCATTAAAATAACTGGCGCTGTGTGTTTCGCGAAAACACTCTTGTGCTGGAAACCAGGTCTCGATATCATATTTCTTTCGCTGACCCGCCCCCATATCACCGGTGCACATTAGCAAAACTTGATAAGGTAGACCCAGTTGTTGTAATAACTCCTCAGAAAAACCAAGCATCTTTTCATGCCATTGACGTGTCTCTTCCTCATCAGCCTGAGTGAAAACCACCTGCTCCACTTTATTAAACTGATGCACTCGTAAAACACCTTGAGTGTCTTTACCATGAGCACCAACCTCGCGTCGAAAACAAGGAGAGATACCGGTTAATTTTATCGGTAGCTCATCCTCGGTAAAGGTTTCATTCATATGATAAGCAGTTAAGGCCACCTCGGCTGTGCCGGTTAAAAACTTATCATCTTGAGTACGATAGTGATCCTCCTGACCCCAAGGAAAATAGCCTGTGCCGGTCATCACTTCAGGATTAACCATGACTGGCACAGTCATGGGTGTAAAACCCTGCTCAACCATATAATCCAAAGCCAAGCGCAAGATTGCCTGCTCTAGCAAAACCGCCTCGTTTTTTAAAAAATATGACCTAAAACCAGCAATCTTCACTGCCCGCTGGGTATCAAGCCAACCTAGCTGTTCCATAATCTTTTGATGGGGGAGAGGTTTAAACTTAAACTTAGGTGGATCACCAACTTGACGCACCACTTGATTACCCTGCTCGTCCTTACCTTTGGGAACATCTGGGGCTGGAATGTTGGGAACCTGCAACATTGCTTCTTCAAACTGGATCATTACTGACTTAAATTTCGGCTCAACCTGCTTAAGCTGATCTTTTAACTTTCGACCGGCTTCAACCAAACCTGGATCAGGTTTTTCACCCTGATGAACTTGTTTTTTAATAGCCTCAGCATTGTCATTAACTTGACGTCTAACTTGGTCAACTTCTTGTTTTAACTTTTTGCGTTGTTCATTTATCTTGAGCAACTCATCAACCACCTTTGGGTCAAGCTGTTTGTCTAAACAGGCTTGTTTAACCTGATCAGAGTTGTGTTGGATAAAGTTAATATCAAGCATGAATAGATATTGGTTAAATATAGATTAAATATAATAGTGTAAAAAAATATTATTCGGTAAAAACTTGAATTAAAAACTGAATGTGGTCTAACGGTTCATCCTTGATCAGCTCAAAACCCTTGGCAATATCATCACGGCTGACATTGGAGGCAAACGACTTGTCTGATAGTTTTTTCTTAACCTTGTTAGCTTTCATGCCCACAAACCCCTCTGGTCGCATCAAGGAATAGGCATGTAAAAAACCACTGAGCTCGTCACAAGCAAATAGATAACGGTCAAGTAGGGTGGTAGGTTCAACCTTGGTGCGCAAACTGGCATGGGATTGAACAGCTTTGATCAACTCAGCTGGATAATCAAGGAGTAACTCATTTACCGCCTTGTTGGGATGCTCATCAGGAAACATCTCCCAATCAAGATCATGCAGTAAACCGGTTTGGAACCATAGCTCTGGGTCTTGATCTAACTTTTGAGCGTAGGCTTCCATGGCTTGCGCAGTCATTAAACAGTGATGCCGTAAGTTTTCATTCTTGATATATTGTTCAAACAACTGCCTAGACTTCTGGCGCGAGGGTAGTTTGTGAGAAGATTTTTTTTGTGACCGAGTTTTTTCTTCTTTGCCAACCGATTCCTTATCTTTGCCAACCGCTCCCTCATCCTCACCTCCGCCTTCACCCCCACCTTTGCCCTCACCTCGCTGAAGTTGTGTTATCTTGATCGGCTGTTCTGGTTTTAAAGTGGGAAACGCGATCACTTCCTTAATTGACCAAGTGTTAGTTAAAAACATTACCAAACGATCAATGCCGATCCCGATCCCACCTAACGGAGGCATGCCATACTCCATGGCTTGTAAAAAGTCCTCATCAGTGGGGTGGGCCAGATCATCACCAGCTCGCATCAGCTGTTGTTCATTAACAAACAGTTGTCGCTGATCTATGGGGTCAACAACCTCACTCCAGCCGTCAGCCAACTCCTTGCCTCCAACATAAGCCTCAAACCGCTCGCAAAAACGCGGGTCATCTCGGTGTGCCTTAGCCAGCGGACTAACATCGCGCGGATAGTCAATAATCCAACTCGGCTGAATCAGCTTCTTTGTCACAATCTTGTCAAAAAGATTAAACATTGCAACGCCCCGATTAAACTTACCCACTAGCTCAATATCATGTTTCTTAAGCAAAGCTTGCACAGCTTGATCATCTAACCGATCAAAATCTATGCCTGCATACTCTTTTAAAGCATCAGTCATCTTAATTCTGGGCCATTTGCCAGCCAAATCTACCTTTGTTTCTCCAACCATTATCTCTGAAGACGAGTTAACCTTTTCTGCTAATTTTTTAATCATCTCTTCAGCCACATTCATCATGGTTTGATAATCAGCATATGCCTGGTACCACTCGATCATGGTAAACTCTGGTTGATGGGTTTGATCAATGCCTTCGTTTCTAAAGTTACGGGCGATCTCAAAGATCCGCTCATAGCCAGCCACGATCAATCTTTTTAAATATAACTCGGGCGCGATCCGTAAATATAAATCAGTATCCAAAGACTTCATATAAGTAAAAAATGGTCGAGCATTAGTGCCACCATACAAAGGTTGTAAAATCGGTGTTTCCACCTCAATAAAATCATGCTCATCCTGTAAAAAGTGTCGAATTTCTTTTACAACTTGCCAGCGAGCATCTAAGACTTGACGTACCTCTTTGTTAATCAAGATATCAACATAACGTTGCCGAAAACGAACCTCTTTATCTTCAGCTACATTCCATTGAGAAGGAAGCGGGCGTAATGCCTTGCCTAAAAACTTGACTTCCGAAGCTAAAATCGTGAGTTCACCTGTTTTGGTGCGCATCACCTTACCAATGACTCCCAAAAAGTCCCCTGGGTCTATAAACTGAAATAACTCAAACTGTTCTTGAGATAACTCGCCTTTGCGTAGCATCACCTGAATCGAGGCGGTTGAGTCTTGTAGATCTAAAAATATGACCTTACCATGAGGTCGCTTGGTCATGATTCGACCCGCGGTTTGTGCTGAAGCGCCTTCATCTGCTTGGTTGAGTTGGGCAATGGATTGAAGTTTATCAAATCCATAAGGAT
>CAZCXA010000005.1:15763-40652 GCA_964502565.1 uncultured Pseudomonadales bacterium | reverse complement strand
GAAAATGATTGCAGAACTTCCAGCAACTCTATGGGCGACTCAACAATTTTATCTGGTTGCAAACTTTGCAACATCTCTCGACTGTTTAAGCCCCAGGTCGTGGCGATCATACGTATGCCAACTTTTTTACAAGCCTCGATATCTCGAGTTTCATCGCCAATGTAAATCGCTTCATTTTTGTTAATCTTTTGTTCTTTTAATAAACGCTTGATAACCTTATCTTTGCCAAAGATATTGTGGCTCGTATAAATAAAAGGGAACAATCTTAGTAGATTAACCGAGCTTAAAAACTGGTGAGTATTTTGCCGACTGTTGGAGGTCATAATACCTAAGTTATAACCAGCCTGGTCTAACTGGATAAGTACTTGCTTCATGCCTGAAATAGGTTTTACCTGACTCATCTGGTTATAAAGCGTTTTTCTGACTTTTATAGAAATCTTTAAAAATTGTGTTTTGGAAATACCGATTTCTTTTAAAAGATCCTGAGGTTTATTGTTGCGGAGCTTATAAACAAAATCTGCTTCAGTATACAAAGGTAAACCATGCTCTGAAGCAATCTTTTTATAGGTTTGAACCAAGATTGGTGAGGTGTCAGCAATGGTGCCATCGAGATCGAAGATAAAGTTGGTAGGCATGGGTTGATTCTACCAGTAGATCAAGAAAAATAAAATATTACTTCCTAGTGATCGCCTTTATTTTAAAAGTTTTATTTTGTAGCTGAAAAGCGTTAAAGTATAATACTCGCGCACGGTTATAACCGCTCGATCTTTAAATCCAGCTTTAAAAAAATACTTTACCAAAAATGAGATAAATCAAACACTCTATCCAACAGTTAATCTTTTCGCGCGAGTTAAGTACAATAAAGCTACAACAGCCAAATAATAAGCTATAACAGCTAACTAATAAGGTGCAATAACTAACCAAAAAAACCTCGAGTTAGTGTATAGTGTTTCTTACAAAAATATTATGGAAACAGGATCAGAAGGGTTTGCTAATCAGATTACAAGTTATGCCACCGATCGGCTTATAAAATCAAGGGGTGGTATGGCTTTCATCTCCAAAGAACAAGGAGGAGTTAAGCTTGCTGAAGATGATTTATCAAATCTATCTCCTGAAAGACAGGCCCAGCTCATAAATCTACTAGGCATTACAGAGTTAAGTGCTAAACTTCGCCGTTTTTTGTTTGAACAATCAGAGCAGGGAAACCTGATTGATGGCTCTAAACTCACGCCTGAATCAAGCACTATAACCAACCAGAGCAAGTTTGTTCAAGAACTACTGGGAAAAAATCCCAGGTTGCTTAATAAGTTGGCGGAGATAACAGCAAAAGCACGAGTCTTTGCTAAAGTATTTGATCAACAGCAAAATGAGTCAACACAAAAGATCGCAGTCAAGATTAAAACGTGGGAACACACCATAGATGAGCTTGCACTTACTTTTTGTAGTAACGAGGCTGAGAAACTTAATTATCAGCAACTTGTGGCTGATTATATTATGAAGTTAAACAGCCCATCTCAACGAACAGTAACTGAAATCGGCGGACTACCAAAAACAACAGCGGTTGATAGCTATGCCATGAGACTTAATCGGTTAATCCAAAAACCTAGAGCTTTAGAACTTATGTCCTCATTTATTAGCCCCAAACAAGGTGAAGCGTTGGCAGACAACGTAGTTGATGAATATTTAGAAACTGCCTTCACCATTAATGCAGTCAGGGTTTTAGACCGAATACAGCGCCCGCTGGGTTTTATTGGTAAGTATGAAAAGCTTATCTCATGCTTAGAGGGTCGTGAGGTTGACCAAATCTACACAAAAATCATTGCAGATAATAACCTTTTAAAAGTTTTTTATCAACTAAAAGATGAGATTAAACAAGTTCACGCCTCGTCATCTAGTGATCAAGAAACAACGATAAAAGTTAAAAAACTAAAAGATGATTTTAAAGAAAAATGTCGTTTCATTCTTGAAAACTCTTTTGCAAAAGACACAGACCAAGAAGAGATGATTGATTTAGTGAGTGCAAAAAGTCAAGTTGCTGACTTATATCAACAAGCAACCGAGATAAACAAGTCAAACTTGGAGGAAGAAGAAAAAAAACAACAACTAGCAAACTTAGATCAACAAATGCAGTCGTTGATGATCTTGATAGCCAATAAAGTTAATCGAGTTTTTCCACACCAGACCTCCACCAATCTATCAGATGTACTAGAAAGTGAAGATGCGATTTGTGCTGGTAAGGTCAATATCTTGCTAGCGATCTCAAAATATTTAGGCATAAACGCCAGAGCAAACTCGGTTGAAGAAGCTCTTGACAATGAGATTGCAGGACATGTGTGCTATGAATGTGACTTACCAAGTGGAATAAATCTAGTGATTGATGCAAACTTTAGCAACAAATCTGAACTTGAAGGAAAAACAGACGAGGAGTTAACAACCATCATTCAAAGAAATAATCCTGTGATTAGCAATTCTAAGTTAAAATCTTCATTAAAATACATGCGTTTGGCAATCGAGAATGCCAGGTTTATCCCAGCCAATTCCAGAGTTTTAGTCTACACAACCGAAAACACAGGCAAGGTTGTTGAAGATGACGAACAGCTTCAACAGATAAGGGTTAATCCAAACCTACTAGCTAGGATTAACCCGTATACCGGCAAAAAAGAAGTGTGGCAAGCTAACATTCCACACCCACACCTAATCACTTTTCCTGATAAAGATGGATACTTGCACATCAACTCCTCATTTACCAACAATAATACTGTTATTGCGCCACAAGTTAATAGAGAAGTTGAAATATATCTTTCAAAAAGACAGATTGAGATGAGTCCTTATGATACTGCGGCATACACTGATTTAGCTCAACTTCTCCCAAAAGGAGAGGGTATTATCTTTCTTGAAAAGATCAAAGAAACACTCCCTGATCTTTACTGGGAAGCAATGAGTGTAAGTCATGCTTTGTTGTACGCAGCTCAGGGTAATCTTGATGTAGCAGTTCAAGTTTTTGAAGAAACAAAGAACAAAAATTCTCAAGCATATTATCACAAAGTACATGAATTGTCTGAACTTTTAGGAAAAGAGGCGGATAAGGAAACAGGAGAAAAAGCAACAAAACTCAGGGAAAGAGCTAAAGAACTAATGGAATCTGCTCGAATGGAAAACCCGGCTATATTCTACTCTAATCAATTTAATATCTTCGAAATAACTAAAGTTCATCAGCACCAAATAGATAAAATGATTGAAGTATACGAACAATTTAAAAATACTCAGGAAGAGAGTTTTTGGGGTGCTGATAGCACAGATCCGCCATTTCAAAGGTTGATGGAGTATTATTTGAGACAAGCTAAAGCAGATACCAGTTTACAATCAAAAGCGATTGAGTTTGCCAACGAAATAAAAAACCGAGATCCAAGATACTATGCTAAAAGAGTTTCTGCCTATGCCTCCGAGTTATTCTTGCTAGGAGAAAAAGAAGATCTAAGCCAAGCAATAGCTATGTTAGAAACTGTTAAAAACGAACCATCATTCTTTGCCGAAGTTGATAACATTATTATTCTTGCGAAAATCTATGAAAGAGTGGGTGATATAGACAAGGCGATCGTATTACTTGAAGAGTCGCGGATAGCTAGCCCTGAATCATTCTGGAATGATAAGAGTGGACCACTTTATGAAAGTCTAGCCCGTTTGTACACACGGTCGGGTCAATTAGCAAAAACTATCAAATTATATGAAGACGCAAGGGATGTAAGTCAACAGTTTTGGCAAACTTCTCATAATAATAGAGGATATTCTCAACTTGCAATCTTGTATGCTAAAAATAAGCGTATATCAGATGCGATTGATGTCTGCACCGAAGCCCAGCTCAAGGATCCAAGTTTTTTCAATCCAGAATCTAACAACAGAGGATATATCCAACTAGCTTCTTTATATGACCAAGATGGACAAACCAATGAAGCCATTAGAGTAATGCAGATTGGCGCGAAAACCGATGAAAAATACTGGGCAAACGGTAAGATAAATCCTAACTCATTTAAGTTGGTAAATTATTATGAAAAAACCGGACAATTTGACAAAGCCATTGAAATCCTAAAAATGATTAGAGAAAAAAATGTTGAGTATTTAGAAACCGACTATTATCGAATCTGTGAGTTATACGAAAAAAACGGTAACCTAGAAGAGTCCGCTCGCCTCAGAGCAGAGCTGATTGGCATTTATGAAGATTTAAAAGCAACAGATCTAGCACTGTATTATCACTCAACTGAAAAACTGGCTCATTTATATCGAAGCGATGGACAGCTCCAAAAAGCCATTGCAGTCCAGGAAGAAAATACGACTTTTTAATTTTTCTACAATGAAAACCTGGTTGCTTGGGAGAACCTTGTTTACTGACTGGTGATGTAGATAGAACTAAATTATCCGATACTGGTTTTTTAACACTATTTTTGGGGTTTGCAAGAAGCTGGCGGAAGGGGTGGGACTCGAACCCACGTAGCCTTTTCAGGCGCCGGTTTTCGAAACCGGTGCAATCGACCACTATGCGACCCTTCCAAAAACTGATTGCTTGCAAACTGTTGAAGTGTGCACCCGGTGAGATTCGAACTCACGACCTCCAGTTCCGCAAACTGACGCTCTATCCAGCTAAGCTACGGGTGCTTTAGATACAATCGTTAAGATATCCTTTCTCAACTTGTATTTTACCTGTTATTAAAGAAAAAGTCAGGAGAAAATATTAATTTTCATTAACTTAATGACTGCAAAATCTCTTCCTAATTGAATAACAAGTTATAAAACATTAACACGACAACAGCTTATAAAACATTAACACGACAACAGCTTATAAAACATAACACGACAACAACATATAAAACATTAACACGGCAAAAAGTTATAAACTTAATTTAATAACAAGTAATAAAACATTTAGAACAAAACTCCCTGCCTAAGTTTTTCTTGTTGTAACTCATGCTTTTTTTTAATCTTTACCATCTGCTCGTCAAGTTTTTCAGTTAAAGGCGGACCTGAGATTTCTGAAAAAAACTCAGAGAGTTTCTGCTTCTGGCGCCATCTATTTTCTGCAGTTAAGAGTGATATCCCCTTTTTTGCCCGAGTTAAACTCACATAAAACAAGTTTCTTTCCTCAAGATTGCTACTGCTCAGGTCAACTGATAAAAAACTATCATCTCTTGCCTGCATCGGCACCAACCCCTGCTCAAAACCTATCAAGTACACCCAATCAAACTCTAAACCCTTGGTCGCATGCATGCTGAGCAAACTGATCTTCTCTGCACGCGGATCAAAAAAGTTTTCAGTTTCTAGCTTTTGGTAATAACTTAAAAATGAGTGCAACCGGTTTGGCTCATCTTCAAACTGCAGTAAATCCACCCTCAACTGTGACCAGTCTGTTTGTTGCTGTTGATTCAGGTTTAGGTTTGCTTGGATTGAATCTAGTAAAGTCAACAAACTCGCGTTTTCAGAAACAGCTTGCTGTATCTCAACCATCAACTCTTGGACCAACCTAACCCCTGATAGATCTTGCTTGCTTAATAGGCTTGTTATTGCCACTTGGTTTAAAAAGACAGCCCAATCTTTTTTTTGAGTTTGTTGCTGAGAGATTAACCTATTTAGCGTGCTTAAAGAGATCTTTAAAAACTTGTTAGATAAAATCTCTAGCCATAAATTATATTTCTCTAACTTGGTGTAGTCTTCACCAGCTAGTTGCCATAACTTTACTACTAGCTGAATACTGTCGGTTAGATACAAAGACTCGCTACCAACTTTTTGATAAGGCAAGCCAGACGCTCTCAGCTTTTTTGCCACCTCATTGCCTAACTGATGCAAACGATACACGATTGCAAACTCTTTCAAGGTTGCGCCTGTTTGCTGGTGATGATCACTAGCCGAGATCAAGCCAGTGCCACCAATTTTTTCTTCAATATCTTGTAAGATCCAGTCTGCTTCGGTAACTTGATTTAAGGTCCGGATTAACTGAACCGCGCCGTTTTCCCGAACTTGCGCTTCCAGTTTTTTTTCTTGAGGAAATAACCGTCCAGCTACGGTTAAGATATCTGCCCCACTGCGATAGTTTTTAGTTAACTGATGAACCGAGATGTTATAAAAATGATCCTCTAATTTTTGAAAGCTGTCACTGCTGGCACCGCGAAAGCCATATATAGCCTGGTGAGGATCACCGATCAAAAATACTTGTTTAGCTTTTTTAGCCCACTCAACCACAATCTGAAACTGTAAAGGACTCACATCTTGAAACTCATCAACCAGCAAATATTGATCTTTGGGGAAATTTGGCTTTTTTAGTTCAACCAGGAGTTTTAGTAACAGATCATCAAGATCCAGTTTTTGAGTTAAAGCTAGTTCATCTTGATAGAGTTGATAAATTTTTTTAATTTCAGCCGAGGCTTGCTCTAAAAGTTTGAAATTATTTTTGATGCGACTGATTATTAACAGTAAATCTTTACTGTTTAGTTTGTGGCTGAGCCGTGGTTGAAGTTTTTGCAGAACTAATTTTTGTTCAGTCTCGGTGACTAAATCAGCTTCAGACAACTTTAAAAGCTTTAAGGCAAACGAGTGAAAGGTTCCAAGATTAACTTGCTGAGAGTTGAGACCTGATGTGAATAAACTCTTTCTATTTTTTATCTCGTCAGACGCCTTGCGAGTGAAGGTGATAGCTGTGATCTTTTGAGGCTTTACTTGGGAAGACAACAGCCAACCAATCTTTGCCACCAGGGTGAGGGTCTTGCCAGTGCCTGGACCAGCCTGAACTAACACCAGATGGTTAGTGTCTTTTACTGATGCCAGCTGATCAGGATTAAGAGAGGAGATGAGAGATTTCATAAAAAACCTTGTTCTAAAAAAACACAACTCAGTAGATAATCTGCTATCAAAATCCTAAACTACCCTGCCCCTCAAACTGTTTGGCCTCGTCTTCATTCTTAAAAACCTTTATCTCCCCAAAAACTCCATCATAACCAGGCTGAATTATTATCTTGCCAGAACGCATCCGTTGCACTGCCTCGGCTAAAACTGGGAAACCGGTTGCAGTAATCTTTGCCACACTTAATCCTCGTAAGATTTGAAACTCACTACCCAGCTCCGTTAAGATTTGCCAATAAATCTCCTGCACAGTTTTTGTTTGCGTGCCTTTAACACCTTTAATCTGCGCGATCATCTCTGGTAAAGGAATGATATACTCCACAGTTTTATGTTTTGTTGGTTTAAAACTAGGCGGGCGGTCTGCCAACTGATCAACCCGATAATCTACCCCCAACACCAATGGCTTGCCACACTTGGGACACAAGCCCTGATGTTTTTTTGTTTCCTGGGGGCTAAACACCACGCCACATTTACGATGTCCGTCAAAATGATACTTTCCTTCTTCAGGATAAAACTCGATCGTGCCTTTAAAACGAGCATCATTAGTGCTCACCGCCTCAAAAATTTCCTGATAAGAAAGCTGACAGTCTAACAAGTTAGCCTCCCGACCCAAAGTTCGCGGGGAGTGGGCGTCAGAGTTGGAGACTAAAGTTAAGCCATCCAGATCCGACACTCGCCAGTTCATAAAAGGATCTGATGATAGGCCGGTTTCTACCGCTTTTATCTCATCAGCTAGATCACCAAAAGTTTCCTTGATCGAGTCAAAACCAGACTTTGAACCAAACATGGCAAACCAAGGAGTCCAGATATGAGCTGGAATAAACAGCACGCTGTTATTAGCCTCTTTAGAGATCTTTAACAACTCCTGGCTATCTAAGCCCAAGATCGGTCGACCATCAGCGGTTAAGTTGCCGATCTGTGACAGTTTGGAGTTAATCTTGGCAACAGTAGTAAAATCAGGCGCTAACAGCACCTGATGAAGTTTGCGCACCGCCTCATCCTTGCTGTAAATCGTGCTGATCTCGGCAGTTAAGATAAATCTTAAACTATCATTGCGACAAGACAAGGGAACCTGCTGATTAACTTTTTTTCTAATCTCTGGTTTCAGTTGCCACAGACTAGCCTCGGCCGGTTCAAGCTGATCTTGGATCTCTTTTAGCCACCCGGGATGGGTAAAATCGCCGGTACCAACTACATCAATCCCTTTTAGCTGAGCCCAGAGTGCAATATGGGGCAAATCCATATCAGCACTGGTGGCTCTGGAAAAATGCGAGTGGAGGTGAAGGTCAACAATTAAAGCCATAAAAAACTCCGGCAAAAATCTAGATATTTGTAATATAATAACCTGTGTTCTTCATTATCAATTAATACTATCGGCATATTACGTAACTAGAGTTAGTTTCTTAATGTCTCTTTTTTCGCGTTTAACATTGTTTTATCCTGTCAAGGTAGTGTTAACTACTAAATACCTTTAAAAACAATGAGAATGCATCAAAATCGATCATTAATTATTCTAATTTTAATTAAGTAGTATGTCTAATCATACTCCAGAAAGGCTCTTTCATGAAAATTACCCATATCAGTGCTCAAGAGATTCTTGACTCTCGAGGCAATCCCACTGTTGAGGCTTATGTTGAAACAGAAGGAAAGATTACAGCTAGGGGTGCGGTGCCCTCAGGTGCCTCGACCGGTACCTATGAGGCTTTGGAACTGCGCGATGGTGATGACAAGCGGTACTTAGGTAAAGGCGTGTTAAAAGCAGTTGCTAATGTTAATGAGATTATTGCCCCAGCTCTAATCGGGATGACCGTGACTGATCAGGAAGCAATCGATCAAAAAATGCTTAAGCTGGATGGCACCCCTCTCAAAAAAAACCTGGGTGCTAACGCGATTTTAGCTGTCTCGATGGCTACGACACGAGCCGGTGCCATGACAAAAAATCTTCCTTTATATGCTTATGTGTCAACTCTTTTTGACGAACTACCTCGCCAGTTCTTAATGCCGGTACCAATGATGAACGTCTTAAATGGTGGCCAGCATGCGCTGGGTAGCACTGATATGCAGGAGTACATGATCATGCCTGTTGGGGCTCCCAATGTTCAAGAAGCGGTCAGATGGGGCGCAGAAGTGTTCCACAATTTAGGTAAAATTCTTAAAAGCCAAGGTTACCAAACCACGGTTGGTGATGAGGGAGGTTATGCTCCCAAACTAGACTCTAACGAGGCGCCGTTAAAACTGATCATGGAGGCGATCATCAAGGCCGGTTATAAACCAGGAGAACAGATTGCTATTGCCATGGATCCAGCCGCTAGCGAGTTCTATCACGATGGTAAATACCATTTAGCGATCGAGGACAAGCAGTTAACTTCAGAAGAGTTAATTGACAGGTACCAGCAATGGATTAAAACCTATCCTATTGTGTCGATTGAGGACGGTTTGGCTGAAGATGACTGGGATGGTTTTAGTTTAATGACAGAAAAACTGGGTGATCAAATTCAGGTTATGGGTGATGACTTGTTTGTAACAAATCCAGAAAGACTTCATCAAGGTATCGAGCGTAAAGCATGTAACTCTATCTTGATCAAGTTAAATCAGATCGGTTCGGTAACCGAGACTGTCAACACGATTAAAATGGCGCAAGAAGCTGGTATGACCGCGATCGTTTCACACCGTTCTGGTGAAACAGAGGATGCCTTTATTGCTGATTTTGTTGTGGGAGCGCAAACCGGTCAGATCAAAACCGGTTCTTTAAGTAGAAGCGACCGCATTGCCAAGTATAATCAGCTCATGAGAATTGAGAGAGAACTTGGCGATAAAGCTAAGATGAGCAAGATGCCATTTGCACGGTAAACTGTATTAAACAGGTCAAGTTTAAACAATTAATTAATCACAACCTTTATGTTAACTCAACCAAAAGTGCTGACTTTTATTCTTGATGGCTGGGGTATTAACAAACCTTACCCTGGTAACGCCATTCATCTTGCTAAAACTCCTTATTTTGATCAGCTGTGGCAAGATCGACCTCGGGCAGAGCTGGCATGTTCAGGATTAGCAGTTGGTTTGCCTGCAGGGCAGATGGGTACTTCTGAAGTAAATCACATGATTATCGGTGCAGGTAAGGTGATTTACCAAGATTTAGCCAAGATTAACAAGGCGATTAAAGATGAAGATTTTTTTGACAATCCTCAATTTTTAAAAGCCTTTAATCATGTTAAAAAGCATCACTCTAAACTCCACATCATGGGTCTTTTTGGGCCTGGAGGCGTACACTCTCACTCGAAACACATTCAAGCACTGGTGCAAGCTTCTAAAAAGCATGGTTTAAAGGATGAGGTGTTTTTGCAAATAATCACCGACGGCCGAGACACCAAGCCCAAATCTAGTCTTAATTATATTAAGGATCTTGAGCAGTTCTTGTTAACAGAAGGTGTGGGCAGGATCGTCAGTCTAAGTGGTCGTTATTATGCAATGGACCGTGATCACAACTGGAATCGAACTGATAAATATTTTGAGATGGTCACTCAAGCTAAAACTCAACACCAATTTTCAACTGCCAGCGAGGCGATTCAAGCCAACTATAATCAAGGAGTAACTGATGAGTTTATTGAGCCAACCCTGATCAAGGAAGAGAATCAAGAAGCAATCTTGATTCAAGAAAATGATGCAGTCATCTTTGCCAACTTCCGTTCGGATCGCCCGCGACAGATTACCGAGAGATTTCTGGAAAAAGGTCCAAGAAACCTGTTGTTTGTAACGATGGCGCAATACAACCCAGATTATCAAGTTGAGGTCGCTTATCCACCTGAGGTGGTAAAGGAAACTTTGGGTGGCATCATCTCTCAGGCTGGGTTAAAACAACTGCGTATTACCGAGACCGAGAAGTTTGCTCATTTAACCTTTTTCATGAACTGCAAAAAGGAAGAGCCTTATCCTGATGAAGACAGGATTATGCTTGACTCAAATTCTGATGTCAAAGAACATGATGAAAAACCAGAGATGAGAACGCCAGATATTGCAGAACGGTTAAAAACCGAGATCTTGTCAGAGAAATATCAAGCAATCTTTGTCAACTTTTGTAATGCCGACATGGTGGGACATACTGGAAATATTCCAGCCACGATTAAAGGTATTGAAGCAATTGATAAAGCATTATCAGAACTTGTGCCAATTGCTCAACAACATGGCTATGATGTCATTATCACCGCTGATCATGGTAATGCTGAACAGATGCTAGATGAAAAAGAAGGTGATCCGGTCACTGCTCACACCAGCTACCTAGTGCCATTTATCTTGGTCTCATCACGCTACTCAAGCTTGAATAAAAAAAAGGCAGGAATGATAAATGTTGCGCCAACAGTGTTAAAGTTGTTGGAGATTGAGCAACCCAAAGAAATGACCGGAGAAAGTTTGGTTTAGGGGTAGGTTTAGTTTTGGGGAAAGTTTGGTTTAGGGATAGATTAGGTTTAACTGATTAAGTTACTGAGTGGAAAACTGGTTAAATTTTTTTTTATAAGTTTTGACTTGGAAAGAGCTATTCCTTGAGCATAAAAATGCTGTCATTATTTTAACTCTTAAGCGCAAAAGGATTGATTGTTTTAATCTCGCTCTCGTTAGCCAAGATCATCGCCAGTCGTTCAACCCCGAGACCAATTCCAGCATAATTTTTATTGGTTTGATCTAATCTTTTTAACGCCTGTAAAAACTGTTGATCATTCTTTGGTATTGATAACCTATTTTTCACTCGAAAATCCTGTTCTTTTTGAAAATATCCCTGCACTTTCTCAACCTTGGTCTCTTCAGTATTGCCATTACCTAGTTCCATGCCTGCCAAGTATACCTCAAACCGTTGAGCTAAAAACAACTGGTCAGGTTTTGGTTTGCACAGGGGTGAAATTCTGGCGGGAAAATCTATTAAAAAAACCGGTTGCTTGCCCAATTGAGGCTCTAGCAACTCGATAAAAACTTGATTAAATAACTGCTCCCAAGTAGAGTTTTGAGTTTGATAACCCAGTTTTTTAGCCAGGTTTTGCATTTCTGACAACCTTAAAAAGTTTGCAATAGGCTGGTTGATTTCTTTAAAAAAAAGCTCGGCTAAAGATACTCTTTTCCAGGGAGTAGTTAAGTTTATTATCTCCTCCTGATATTTCAGCTGTTGTCTTTTAACTGTTGCCAGTTTTTTTGCCACAAAATGGATTAGCTCCTCAACATCAACCATGATCTGCTGATAATCAGCATTGCTTCGATACCACTCCAACATTAAAAACTCAGGATTGTGTTCCTGATCTGCTGGTTCTTGATTGCGAAAAGAGGGGGAGATGGCAAACACCTTTTCCAAACCTAGAGCTAGCATTTTTTTTAGACCTGCTTCGGGCGAGGTTGGTAAGTATAAAGTTTGTTGACGATCAAGATACTGCCACTCGGTTGAGAATGAGTAGAGGTTTGGCTCTAAAGGCAAACCTTGATTTAAAACTGGAGTTATGATTTCATGAAAACCGTCATGCTTAAAAAACTCTCGAATAGCGTCGATCACCTGCTCTCTGATAAAAATTGAGGCTAATGTCTGATTCATGATCACGTTTTTTGCAGTTTAAGATATTCTTGAGTAAAACCGCAAACAAAATTAGGCTCAGCACACCTCAGGCAGTCATTAGGAAAAGCTCGCGGTTTTTTAACCCTTTTCAGATAATTGGCAACTATTTGTTCTATTGTATCTGAAATCTTACCCACAGGGTTTATCCCCTCACAACAAGCATAGACCAGACCATTGCTCATTAGTGAGAGTTGATGACAGCCTAACTTAACTGGCGGAAAAATTTTCTTAGTCTTGGCAACTGTCTCTATCTGTTTCAGGCTTAAAAAACCAAACTTTTTCATCTCTCCAAAACGGTTAGAGGTGGGATGAGTTGCCAAATACGCGAGTGGTTTTCTAGGATGATAGGTGATCTCAGGCAAAAACCCCAACTGTTGATATAAATACTGCTCAAACTGATCAACCTGATTAAAATTATGTTGAGTAATAACCGAGAAAATCTCAAGATGAAACCCTAACTGACGAGCCTTTAGTAAAAACTGCCATGTTTTAGCAAAACTTCCTGGTCCGCGATTGGCATCATGATCCTCAGCCAAACCATCAAGGGAAATAATCAGGTTGACGAGGTTAGGCTGAGCAAACTCTGTTAGACGATCAAGAGTGGCGTTGGTAATAACCTCAACAATTATCTTTTGCTGAGTAACTTGATTAATATACTGCACAATCCACGGCAAGAGAAACAGTTCACCACCACATAAAGTAATCGTTTCTAAACTTAAGTTTAAGGTTTTTAGGTGTAAACGATATCGTTCAGTAAAATCTTGCAGTTGGGCTTGAGTAAGGGTGGTGCTTGTTTTTTGAGTGTAACAGATCTTGCAGTTAAGGTTACACTGCTCTAAAGGAGATAGATAAAGATGGGTAAGATTAAAACTATTCATTTGAGCCATAGAGTTGAGCATACTGTCCAATGTAAACCTTTTGAGCCTGTTGTTGTAACCAAAATTGATAATATCTTAGCATTGCATCAATAAAATCCTGACTCGGCGTGATCATCTCGCCGTCCTCTGTTTGAATTGTTCTTTTCGCTTCTAAAACCTTGGGCAAAAATCTGTCTAAATTTTGAGCAATCGAGTTCATCAAAAGAGTATCTGCTTCATCCTTTGCATCCAGTTGATTAAACTCTCCATTGGCAATCGCCTGCATAATACACCACAACAAAGCTTGGTGCGCGCCTTGAAAGCCTTCAAGTTTTTGAGTATTCACTTTTGGAATATTGGAAAAGATTATTTCTGATAAAACCTCCCATGTTCTATTATATCCTACCAAACCACCCCCGAGAACGATGGTTGCTTGAGTTTGAGGCTCACTAGCTTTAATCAGTGCTTCAGCCTTTTGTCTTGAAGCGAAAACCATCCCTAAGATTATTGCTCGGATAAAGCCATCAATATCTTGTCCTATATCTTCTCTAATTTCCATGATTAACCGCGGATCGGTTTGTCCATTTAAACTACTAATATCAATTTCTTGCCAGGTTGTCCCATCATTTTTATAAAATCGGCCAAAATCATCTTCAACTGGATAAAACAAAAACTCGCTTGGTATGCCAGCTTCATCTTGAAACATTGTTAAAATTTTTTGACTCATCAACTCAAAAATATTGTCAACCCGAATAAATGATTCTAGGAAAGGTTGCAAAGCATTACCGATCGCCCCACCTGTTCGTTGCACAAGATATGAAGTTTTAGACAACTTATTAGGCAATCTTGAATCTGTAAACCCTAAAGCCAAGATTTTCAGCACCGAATCAAACGATAAATAAATTGCAGTTTCCGTGTCAAACAATGATTCTAACATTTGTATCTCGGCTGATAAGTCATTTTCACTACACACACCTTCTGAGTTTAGCGAAAGCCAAGAATGAACAACTGGCAACTCAATATCAAAACACGTTTGTAATATCTCTTTTGCTTGATCTGTGTCTTGGGCGCCTAAACTGCGAAGGTTTTGTGGTGTGAACCCAAACTCAATCTGAGGTTTTAGGTTGTTCATCAGCCATCCCTGAAAATCTCCATATTTCAACTGGATAATTTGCTCTAAAGAATCAAGCTGAAAAAGTTGACGCAACAGTTCTTGATCTTGAGTTACTGCTGATAAGGAATGCAATAAATAATGATTTTTTTTCTGAATAGATATTACTTTTTCCTGAGCATCTGTAACGCCACCTGTTTCATAAATTAATCTTAACTGCTGACAAACTTGATCATCTAAAGGAATGGTTAGACTTGGATTTTCTCCGATAACAACAGTTTCTTCAAAACTTGTTCCCTCACCCTTTTGGATCGAGGCGATCAAAACCAACCAGTTGTTAAAGCCGGTTAGCCCTAAAAATTCCTGATCTTGATCGTGATTATCTGCGACCTCTGAAAAGGTGCAGTTATGGGCAAGATGAAGAAACTCCTGTAAGAAAAACTCGGGATTGGTCAATGCGGTAAACTCATAACTGTTGTGACTAGTACTGATCTCTCTTGTTTGCTTGTACTTTGTGAAGTCTAACTTGTCTGAAAAAAACTCTACTGCAACCTCCTCGGCAACCTGATTGGGGATAATCCGACCAAAACAAGCTTTAAGTAAGCTATTTCCCGAGTCAAATACTCGAAAACGCCTTTCTATCATTTGTCAAGATTTCTAAGACAGACTTATTAAAAAATAATGGAAATAATACATATCAAATATACCAAAATAATAATTTTAGGCAATGATTAAAAAGCCAAAAAAACCATTAAACTCTTCTTTATTTGGATGAAAGCTGGCAGAATCAAACTGCCAATATTACAACTCTCCAGTTGTTAAAACATACAAAAGATATTCACTCAATCCTCCTTCATCAACCCTACCGATCACCTTGTTGGCCACCTGCTTAATCTCCTCTACAGCATTGCCCATCGCCACCTTAAAACCAACCGCTTTTAAAAACTCTAAGTCATTGCGGTCATCGCCAAAACCTATGATTTTTTCAACCGGCACATTAGTTAAACGCGACCACTCAGCTAAACCAGTGGCTTTATTGACACCTAGTGCTGTAACCTCAGCATAATCATCACCTTCGCTGTTGATCATATATTTTATTTGCAGTTGATCCCTAAAATTTTCTAAAACTTGAATATTAGGTTTCACGTCATGAATATTAATTAAAGTGATTGGCTCATCCAGATATTTAGACAATGGTAAAAATTTACAACCTGGTTTATCTTGATAATCTTGCAGGTGGCCATCATCCAGATAGATATTAAAGCGAGCACTGGCTAAAAATCTAGATCCTGCTCGACGTTCTTTGATTAAGCGTCTCACCACTTCAGCAGGAATAGCTTGCTGAAAAAAGACCTCACCTTGAGAGTTTACGATTTCTGCACCACTGCAGATAATGTGAAAAGCTTCATCGTCAAGTTGGTGAAAAACCGGTAACACTGAGTCTTGCATTGAGTGAATGGCTCTGCCAGTGCAGGCTCCAATAATAAAGTTTTCTTGGTTAAGTTGCGCCAGGGCCTTAATAACACCTTTGGGAAATTCATGATTATAATCTACTAAAGTCCGGTCAACATCAAAAAGAAGGGCTTGAAAGTTAGAAAGCTGTGGCATAGAAATATAACTTAAAAAATATTTAATTGGAAAAAGTTAAGAGAATATTTTCTTCTGTTGACGCAAACTTTTGAGTTTAAAAAGTTTGGTAATACCTTAATTTTTTTCTTGATTTATTCTTGAACTTTAACTTTTAGTTTTCTTAGAATACTGTTTGTTTTTAACTTTTAGTTTTCTTAAAATACTGCTTATTTTTTAACTTTTCTGGCAAACAACTGCCTTTTTTAGGATACAGTTCATATCCCTTGCCATAATCTAGTTCCTTCATCAACTCGGTCGGGGCATTTCTTAACTTTAGCGGAACAGGTAAGTTGCCATACTTTGTTACATCTTGTTGGGTCGCGCGCAAGGCATCATAAGCGCGCCGATCTTTTTTTGACTCAGATAAATACACCACGCCATGTGCTAGGGTGATCTCTGCCTCTGGTAAACCAACCTCCTGCACCGAGTTAAAAACCTCGTTTGCTACAACTAAAGCGGTAGGCTGTGCTTGACCGATATCTTCACAGGCAAAAATCACCATGCGCCGAGCAATAAACAAAGGATCCTCACCCGAAGCCAACATCCTAGCCAAGTAATAAATCGCAGCATCGGTGTCACTAGCTCTCATACTTTTGATAAAAGCACTAATCACGTTGTAGTGTTCATCGCCTTTTTTATCATAACGCAGATGCTTGTTTTGATAGGCTTGTTTTAGACTAGGCACCGAGATTGAACCATACAACTCCTGGCAAGCCTCGATTATATTTAATGCTTGTCTGGCGTCACCGTCAGCAAAACTCACGATCCAATCCTGAGCTTTTTGACTGATTTTTAAGTTAGTTGAGTGGATAATCTGCACCACCTGAGACTCGGTCAATGATTTTAAAACAAACACTCGTAAGCGAGACAGTAAGGCTGAAATTATACTAAAACTGGGATTCTCGGTGGTCGCACCGATCAAGGTCAGCTCGCCATGTTCCACAAAAGGCAGTAAATAATCTTGCTGAGCCTTGTTAAAGCGATGGATCTCATCCAGAAATAAAACCTTGGGCTGATCAAAAAAAGCATCTTTATGCACGAACCGTCTAATATCATCTTTACCAGCTGAAACCGCTGAGAGTTCAATTAAATCAGCACTAAAGGCTTTGGCATAGATCTTGGCCAAGGTGGTTTTACCAACGCCCGGTGGTCCCCACAAGATAAATGAGAATAAATGACCTTGCTCAATGGCTTGGCGAATCGGTTTTCCCTTACCAACCAACTGTTCTTGGCCGATGAACTCATCTAAACTGGCGGGTCTGATTTTATCGGCTAAGGGTTGCATAATAAACAAAAGTTATAAAAGTCTTGTGAAAAAAAATTTAAGCGCAACTTAATCATTGCTTCGTGTGAAGCAAAAAAAACCTTTTTCAGCTCCAAAATTGAGGAAAGTGCTCTGCAATAAAACTTGCTCTTGACTCGCCTTTTAGCTCAGGCAAAAATGGTCGGAAGGTTTGCATGTCCTTACTGGCATCTCGAGTTGCTAAAAGCAGTTTGCTCACATAATGTTGTAAATCCTCTGCTTGCTTAACATTCTCAATATAAAAATATTTCTTGTTCACCCGGTTCGGATCATCGGTTGCTACTCCAGAACTGGTGGCACTGGACCGCGCCACAAAGGTGCTGAGTTTTAAAAAGGTTTGGATAAATCCTCGAGTAAAAGCGCCGGTGTCAACAATCATATCCAAAGGTAAAGCCAAAGAGTAGCGACTAGCTGGAGTGGTGTAAATAAACTTGATTAAACGTTGAGTGGTCACGATCGCGATACTTTTTTGCCACAGAGAAACAACCCACCACCACCCAATGGCAAAAAAAGCAACTGCCATCACGAAAAAAAATAAAATTAAACTGAAGCCTGGAGTAATCGCTAAAAACTCACCAATTAAGTAGTTTAAAAACAAACCAATTAAAAAAATCACAATGGCTGAAACCAGAACAAATAACTGTCTTAAGATTAGAAGTAACCTGTTTTCTCTTGTAACATACAAGATTCTTTCGGTTGATGCCTGCCCAGGAAATTTGTACTCATATGGAAAACTAAAACGCTTGTTTTGGAAAATATTTTTCATATTTTTTATTTATTTAAGATATAGATATTATATCAATTTTTACTTATAAACCTGCTATTTGTTCTAGTTCTTTAATCTCTTTTGACACTAACTTGATTGCCCGACCCTCAGCAAGCTCGCCCAGTCTCAAACTACCCATTCTAACTCTTTTTAATCTGGTGACAGTTAAACCAGCACGAGCCACCATGCGCCTGACTTGATGAGTCTGGCCTTCATGAATCACAAGACTGAACTTTGCTTTTCTAGGTTCTCTAAAGATCACCTTAACCTTTGCTGGTGCGGTTGTAAAGTCTCCTAGATTGACCCCTTTTTCCAGATGGTTAATCGCTCGCTGAGTCAACTCTCCGTTGGCCCAAACTAAATACTCTTTTTCAATCTCAAACTTAGGATGGGTTAACCTTTGAGTGAGTGCACCATCATTGGTGAGCAAGATTAAACCCTCGCTGTTTTGATCAAGCCTACCAACTGGATACAGCCTCGCAGAAGAGACAACCAAACCAAGCACGGTGGGCCTGCCAAAAGGATCATTGGCTGTTGAAACCACTCCGGAAGGTTTGTTCAATTTCCAGTATTCTTTTTTTTGCTGAACTGTTTTATCAACCAAAAGCTCTCCATTTAACTTGATCACGTCTTTTTCTGGATTAATCTGCATACCTAGTTGAGCCGGCTGGTTATTAACCAAGATCTTGCCTTGTTCGATCCAGGCGTCAATAGTGCGACGAGAACCTAAACCTTTTTCAGCTAAATATTTATTGATGCGCATATCTGCATTGTATCTTATTTTTTTATCAGCCGTGCTTGAAAAATCTTAAAGATAATCACTCTGGTTGGGTAAGCAAGATCGTTCTTGGGTAAGCAAGATCGTTCTAATGAGATTTTTTTATTTTTATGTTATGATTATCTAAATTCTTAAGCATTAACTTGCCAGTCCTCACTTTAGCCTTAAATTTATTAATTACTACCTAGCCTTGCACAAAACAGGGAGGTTTTTTGCAAGATCAAGAAAGGGAAAAATGCCAAAAAACAGTTACTATCACTTACCAGATTTGCCTTTTAGTTATGACTCTTTATGGCCCTTTTTAACTGAACAGCAAGTCAGGATTCATCATCAGCATCATCATCAAGCCTACGTGGATAATGCCAACAAGCTACTTGATGAGCTACGTCAATTAAGAACAAAAAAGAAGCAAGCAGATATCAAGTCGCTGTCCAGAGCTTTGCTCTTTAATTTAAGTGGTCATAAGCTACACACGCTTTTTTGGGAAAACTTAAAAAGCAAAAATCAAGACACCTTGCCCGCAACCCTTAAAAAAGAGATCGCGAAAAACTTTACCAGTTTTGAAAACTTTAAGATCGAGTTTTCCACCTTGGCTAACAGTGTGTTTGGCTCTGGCTGGACTGCCCTGGCTTATAACCGCGAAAGCGACAGCTTAATCATTTATCAAATCGAGAAACATAATGACAACATCTTGCCCAATCATAAAATTCTGTTAATTATTGATGTTTGGGAGCATGCTTACTACATTGATTACATTCATAATCGAGGCAGATACGTAGATGCTTTCTGGGAAGTGGTGAACTGGAAAAAGGTTGATGAAAGATTGAAAAAAGCCAAAGGAATGAAGTGATCTTAAGTTTTTGAGTAAGGAATGAAGTGATCTTGAGTTTTTAGTTTTTGAGTTTTAAGTTGCGAGTTACTACAAAATCACTGAGTTGTCTTGGTCTTGCGGTTCATCCAAGATGACATACATATCTTGTTTAAAATCGCTTTCGCCAACCTTCTTTGCCTTGCCCTGAATAATCTTTTCTAATGGACGACACGCAAAACAACCCTGATCCCCGTTGGGACATTTAAAATGCTCCAACTGTCTAGCTAACTTGATTTTTTTAGCAACCTGCAACACTTCTTGTTCAGCGGTTTTTAAATCAGGCAAAGGCATCTCGGTTGGCTGATCCTCGGTCTCTAGATACCAATAACTTGCCTTACTAACCTTTCTTTTCTGCACATTGTGAACCAACAGATAATAAATGGCGAGCTGTAATGAACCGTCTTCAACCTTTTTTTGTCCGGTCTTAAAGTCAATAATATGAACCGCATCCTCAGCTTCTAAATACTCCAACCAATCAATCTTGCCACACAAGATTATGTTATCTTTTTCTGACAACCAGTAAAAAGGTAAGTCTCCAGGAATCTTGACTGCTAAACTTTCAACCGGACCTGGATTATCCATTACCCTTCTCAACATCTTTCGTCCCCTTTCTTTAAAACGTTCCTCTGTAGCCTGATCAAAAAAACCACCTGTCTCACCAGAAACCTTTTGCCACTCTTGCTCAAATTTTTTTATCAAAGACACCTTAAAACGATCTTTAGTTGGCAACACAGACAATGACTCTAAAACCTGATGTACTACTTGACCTAATGAGATCGAGGCATTTACTAACTGTATCTTATGACCGGTTTTAGGATCCTTATAAACATGGTTTAGATAATATGCGCGCGGACAGTTTAAAAAATCACTTATAGATGAATGAGAAACCCAAACCGCTGTATATTTATCAGGCATAATAAAAATATTCTTGATAAAGTCTAGTAATCATATCACATGCAAACTGGTTATGAAAAAATTCCTGGAAGCCGTGTTCCGCAGTCAGGACAGCGATCATTATCCTTAAGATTTAACTCGATTAAGTAACCATCTCTTTTAATCAAGGTTTTTAAACAACTTGAACAGTTGGTAGAGCTCAGTTTGCTGTTGTTAATATTGCCCGCATAAATAAAGTTTAAACCCGACTCTTTGCCAATTTTAAATGCTCTCTTTATGGTCGAGACCGGCGTTGCTTGCGTCTCACTCATTTTATAAGTTGGAAAAAAACGGCTGATGTGCCAAGGAATATCCTTACTCAAGTTGGCAATAAACTCAGCGATCTGTTTCAGTTCTTGGTTTGAGTCGTTTTGACCTGGAACAATCAAGGTGGTGAGCTCGATCCAGATACCTTTCTTATGCATTAACTTGATGGTATCTAGTACTTTAGACAACTCTGCGCCACAAATTTTTTTATAAAAATCTTTATTAAATGATTTCAGATCAAGATTAGCCGCATCAATCAAGCCGGTCATTAACTCGATGGTTTCCGGAGTTTGATAACCATTTGTCACAAACACGTTTTTTAAGCCAGCTTTCTTGGCTAATATCGCGGTATCATAAGCATACTCAAAAAAAATTGTTGGCTCGGTATAGGTGTAGGCAACTGCCTGACAGTTATAATCAAGCGCGTGCTTAACAACCTCTTGAGGTAAAAACTCCTCACCAATAACTTGACCTGTTTTACCTTTAGTAATTTGCGAGATTTGCCAGTTTTGACAAAAACTGCACCTAAAGTTGCAACCAGCTGTTGCAATCGAAAAGATATCAGTGCCAGGTAAAAAATGATATAAAGGTTTTTTCTCGATCGGATCTATGTGTCGAGCAATGGTCTTGGCATAGTTTAGGCTGTACAAGCTTCCCTGTTGATTTTGTCGTACCCCACAAAGACCTTTTTGACCTTCAGCAATTACACAACGATGGTGACATAAATTACACTGCAGTTTTTTATCTGCTTTTTTTTGCCACAGTTGAGCAAGGTGATTTTTCATAAGGAGAATTTTAGACAACCGGTTTTAAGTTGATCAGTCAAAGACTTCAGCTTCAAAAATATATATCTTAGCGTCTGGATTTTTCCAGCAAGCGCCTTCCAAACCCATCTTGTGCAAGCAAAGCATGTTTAATAACTGTTCGCGATTGTAGCCATACTCGGTGGCAACCTGTGGTAAAAACACACCTTTTCTGCCCTCTAGCTCTATGATCACGCCATGCTGACCTGGCTTAATCCCTTTCGGATTTGCGATCAGGTGTGGTTTGGTTAACACTGACACCTCTATCTTGATATCTTCAAGCTCACTCGGATGAACCGGATCAAATCTGGGATCTTCTAAAGATGATGCCTTTGCCATGTTTTGAATATTCTGCCAAAGTGGTTGATCTGACTCAATAATCCCGATACAACCTCTAAGTAAGTTATTTTTCTTCAAGGTAATAAACACCCCCAGTTTTTCCTTAAATCGTGGATGAGAAAACTCGGCCCGAGGCATATCAAGATTACAGACACAGGCGTTGATCGCCTGTTGAGCTAAGTTTAAGGCCTGTTGCTGAAAGGCTGATCTTGATTCATGAATAAACTTCATAGCTAAAAAAACAGGTTAATAAAAACTAATACTGGCATAGCCCACAACTTTATCTAAATTTTGGCTGACATCTCCGGAATGTTGATAACTATTAAGTTCAGCTTGTTCACAACTCAACAACTCAGCCAAGATTAAACCGATCTTGATCGACTCAGCACCGCAAGCTCTGGTTTGAAGATTTTCTTCTGGTGAGGTTTGAACCACCAACGAGTTAAATTTTTCCAGATCTAACTCTACAATTGCCTTAATCAGGTCTTGATCAAGTTGCTGAGCCAAAGAAGCTTCTGGATAGTGACACAAGTCACTACTGATAATAAGTACACTGTGCTGATCAAACTCTTCTGCCAAATCCTGAGCCAAGATCTTTAAGATACTTAACTCAAAGGAGCTGATCAAAATCGGGATGATCGTGAACCAGGATAAAACCTGTTGTAAAAATGGTAGCTGAACCTCCAAAGAATGTTCGTATTGGTGTGATTGAGTATTGAGCTCCCAGTTGGGTTTCTTAACCAATGCATCAATAACCTTTTGATCAAGCTCAACAGTGCCTAAAGGCGTTTGCCAGTATTTTTCCCCAGATAAACTAGCTTTAGGCAAGTAGGTTTGATGCGAGTTGCCAAGCAAAAAAACTTTTTTCACGGTTGAGTCTTTTAGCTGAATAAAACCATCTGAGGCGAGTTGTCCTGAGTACAGATAACCAGCATGAGGAACAAGCAAAATTTTTGGAGTTTTCTGAGAGGAGTCTTGATTCTTATTTTTTAGTTTTTCAATGCTTTTTGAGAAAAAAAACTCCAGTTGACGACGAAGTTCTTGCTCCTGATTAGGATAGAACTGTCCCGCCACTGTTGGAGGGCGAATAGTAGTGCTAGACATCATGATTGTGACTCAGCTATCTTTTAAACTTGACAACCAAAACATAACTTGTTTTTACCAACTAAAAATTTAAGGTTAATTATGATATTGTTTAGTTGGTAATTAACAGTCAATTGGCTCTATCAGCAATGTCACTATCTCTACCTATAACAATAACACAAAATAGGTCCTGAGTTCAAGGGAAACGCCAATATTAAGCTTAAAAACAAGATTAAATAACTATGACCACTAACAACTCAACAGTTGATAACCTTGCCCAACAACTCACGTTTGGTACTCAAACAGAAAAAAATCAGGCTTTTTTAAAAATCTGGCAGATGGCAAAAGAGTGTGGTGCTACACCAGCCTCAACCCATGATTTATATATCAAAAGAAGTAAGGGAGAGGTGGGGGTGAACTTTACCGTGCCAGCAGTAAATCTGCGGGGTATGACTTATGACTTGGCACGCGTGATCTTTAAAACTGCCTTGAAAAAAAATGTTGGTCTTGTCATCTTTGAGCTGGCGCGGTCAGAGATGGGTTACACCAATCAAACACCTCTTGAGTATGCAGGTGTGATCTTGTCTGCCGCGATACGTGAGCAGTACCATCACCCGATTTTTCTTCAGGGAGATCATTTTCATTTCAAAACCTCTAATCCAAGTGTGACTATCGAAAACGAACTTAAAGAGATTCAGCAGTTAACTTTAGAGGCGATTGATGCTGGGTTTTATAATATAGATATCGACGCTTCCTCCTTGGTTGACTACACGCAAGATACGGTTGATCAACAGCAAGAACCCAACTATCTGGCCACAGCCATCATGACAGATTTTGTTCGTCAGCATCAACCCAAGGGTGTTGAGATTAGTTTAGGGGGTGAGATAGGTCATATTGGTGGTAAGAACTCAACGGTTGAGGAGTTGCAGGCGTTTGTCCAAGGTTTTAGACAAAATCTTGATCCAGAAAAAACAGGACTCTCAAAAATCTCGATCCAAACCGGCACTCATCACGGCGGAGTGGTGTTAGCTGACGGTAGTTTAGCAGAAGTCAATATTGATCTTGAAACCTTAAAAAAACTATCTGTTGAGGCGCGTCGTTTAGGCATGGGCGGAGCAGTGCAACATGGTGCTTCAACCTTGCCTGAAGAATTTTTTTCTAAATTTCCAGAAGCAGAAACCCTAGAAATTCACTTAGCAACAGAGTTTCAAAACATTATCCTTGACCACCCTGATTTTCCTCAAAAGTTACTAGAGAAGATGTATCTCTGGTTGGATGAGAATAAAGGTTCTGAGAAAAAACCGAGTCACAGTCAACAACAGTTTTATTATCAAACAAGAAAAACCGCCTGGGGAGCATTTAAAAAAGAACTCTGGGAAATTCCTGAAACCTCAAAAGAAAAAATTCTACAAACTATTGCTGAGAAGTTTGAGTTCTTGTTTGAGACGCTGAACGTGATTGACACCAGACAAATGGTGGTTGAGTCAATCAAACCAGTGATGCCAGTTAAGAGCTAAGTCAGGGAGCTATAGATTGGGTTGTGAGAGCGTTTTGGGTTGGGTTGTGAGGGAGTTTTGGGTTGGGTTGCGAGAGAGTTATAGATCGGGTTGTGAGAGCGCTATAGATCGGGTTGTGGTGGGGTTTTCAATAAAAAGTCTTGGACGATCTCTCAAA
>CAZCXA010000005.1:8969-15663 GCA_964502565.1 uncultured Pseudomonadales bacterium | reverse complement strand
TATAGATCGGGTTGTGGTGGGGTTTTCAATAAAAAGTCTTGGACGATCTCTCAAATCCATTTTATCTTCTCTGCTTCATACTCCTCATCACCATGAGGTTCTTTTTTCTCGGCCGGATAGCCTAACGGCATCAAGCACAAGACTCTTTTTTCCAGCTCAATGCCTAATAAATTTTTAATAAACGCCTCGCCACTTTCTCCATTAATAGTTTGGCTTCCGTTTACATGAGTCCAACAAGTACCCAAACCTTGATTAGTGGTTTCTAGATAAATATGAGCTGACACAATACTAGCATCTTCCAGCCAATGATCATTGTCCTTTGACAGAACCACGATGACGGCTTGAGCCTGTTTAACATGGTCTGCACCTGGCTTAAACTCTCCAAGTTGTTGAATTAATTCCTGATCAGTGACAACCACAAACTCCCAACCACGAGTGTGACGAGCACTGGGGGCGTACATGGCAGAACGTAAGATTGCCTGAATTTTTTCTTTTTCAACTGGAGTGTTGTGATAAGCGCGAATGCTACGACGGTTTTTAATGGCGGGAATGATTGGCATAATAATTTATAGTTAATAGTTATAACTTTTTAATTTTTGAAGATTTATAAATTTTTTTCATGGTTTCTACTCAAGATCTACCAAACAATTACTTGTTTAATTAATAACAACGCTCGCCTTTCCATTCATCCTATTTAACACTTAATATCAACAGAATTATTGTACAATAAAAGATTAACTCGCCGGTTTATATGGGTTTTATTATATTAATTTTAGAGTTCTTTTTTTATATTTTTATTATAAACCATCTAATAAATATCCTCTTCTAAATCTTGTGTTTGCCTCTCATAAAAAAATTATATATATTAGGAACAATGGAAAATTCTCAACCCCACACCTTTCCCAATGACCCCATCTCTTATCTAGCCCCAACTTGGGATGAACTCAACCACTTAGCCTTTATTGTGAGTCAACAGATCATTCAACAAAAACAAGACTATAACCGCATTGTCACGATCGCAAAAGGCGGTTGGCCCATGACTCGCTCTTTAACAGATTTTTTAAGCATTCAAGAAATTGCCAGTATTGGTGCAAAGTTTTATTGTGGTGTTAACCAACGTTTGCCAACACCTGATATTTATCAAGATATCCCGATCAAGGTCAAGGGTGAGAAGTTATTGCTCTTTGATGATGTGGCAGATACTGGCGAGTCACTAATTTTTACGAAAAAATATTTACATGACAAAGGCGCGCGCTTGATTGACACTGCCACGCTTTTTTATAAACCGCACTCAAAACTAAAACCTGACTTTTTTGGCGCTCAAACCCATTCCTGGATCATCTTTCCTTTTGAGCAGTTTGAGACGATGAAGCTCTTAAATAAAAAGTGGAGTAAACAAGGACTAACACAAAAAGAGATTTTTTCACGATTCACACAGTTAAATTTCCGTTCCCAGTTTATTGAAGCAGCTAATAAAGATTTTGCAAAATAAAAATTATCATAACCCAAACTTTATGCTCATCACTAAACTCACTAATCAAGTTATTTACCTAGGCGCGAATGATAACGAGATCAAAAAATTCGAGGCTTTGTGGGATATTTCCCAAGGTATCAGCTATAACAGCTATCTAATTCTTGATAAAAAAACAGCTTTAATCGACACGGTTGAACAAAAGTTTAATCAAGAGTTTGTTCAGCTGGTTCAAAAAACACTCAACGGTCGTACTTTAGATTATCTAGTTCTCAACCACATGGAGCCTGATCACTCTGGCACCCTGAGCCAGATAAAAAAACTGTATCCAAGCTTAAAAATTATCGGTAATCATAAAACAACCGGCTTTATCCAGGGTTTTTACCATCTACCAACAGATCAGGTTCAGGAAATATCCTCAGGTGACAAGTTGTCTTTAGGTCAACATCAACTTGTTTTTATTCAGGTGCCAATGGCACATTGGCCAGAAAGCATGGTCGCCTTTGAGGAAACCACCGGCATCTTGTTTAGTAGTGATGTGTTTGGTGGCTTTAAAACTGTTGACGATCAGCCTTTGGCAGATAAGCGTCAAGATTTAACAGATTATATTGACCAAGCCCGACTGTATTTTGCCACGGTGCTGGGTGCACACACCCGTCCCACAGCCCGAGCTTTAAAACAACTGCCTAGTTTAGCAATCAAAACCATTGCGCCGGCCCATGGACTGGTTTGGCAAAAAACTCATCAAAAAATTCTTCAGCTTTATCAAGACTGGAATAATTTTCATGCAGAAGCAGGAGTGACGATTATCTATGGTTCAATGTATGGTTTTACCAAACAACTCGCGCAATTAATCAGTAACACTCTGCAGGAAAAAAATATCAAGGTGAGTTTACTCAATGTTGCTGAAACTCCGCTGTCTGAACAGTTGAACAAAGTTTGGCAGTATCAAGGTTTAATTATTGCTAGCTGTACTTATAACAACAAGTTGTTTCCACCTATAAAAAATTTAGTTGATGCGCTTGAGGACCGGCGGTTGCAAGATCGTTTGTTAGGCATTGTTGGCTCTTACAGCTGGACTGGTGGAGCCATGAGATTTTTATCCGAGTATGCGCAGAACTCAAAACTGACCTTGATCAAGCCTCAACTAGAAACTCAGTATGGTTTAAATAAAGAGTCAGAAAAACAGGCCAAAGAGTTGGCGGAAAATTTTGCAAACTCTTTAACTTAGGTCTGGAAAATAAAGAAGCCAGTTGTTGGGAAACTAAGCTTGAATCATGTTAAAGTTTGACCTGGGCTAAAAGATCATCTAGATCTGAGGTAGCCACACACACTACCTTATCAGCTCCGCCATAGTATACAAACAGGGTACCTTTAACAATCACGGCGCCACACGGGAAAACCACGTTATCAACATCACCAATCTTCTCAAAATCCTCGGTCGGTTTAAGAATCGGGTAAGGAGTGCGGTACAACACCTTACCTGGGTCATCCTTGTCTAAAATCATGAAACCCACTCGATAATGATGGTCAATATCTGATACACCGTGGTAAAGTAACAGCCAACCTTGATCAACCTCCAGTGGTGGACCAGCGATACCGATCTTCTCACCATCCCAACAGTTTTCACGCGGTGAGATAGACTGCTCTTTTTCTAACCACACATTTTCTTGCTGAAGCTCCTCCAAACTATCTAAATAATCAATCGCAATATCCTTGCCTGCCATGCGATGTAAGATCACGTATCTCCCCTTAGCTTGTCCTGGCAACAAACAACTGTTCTTGTTATCTGTTTCAGGAGAAGAGATGACCTTTGGCTCAGACCATTGCCAGTTATGATTAACAAAATCTTTCACTGTAATAGAGGACAAGGCCACGCGGGGTGGATTAATCCCATCATAAGCTGTGTAAAACATAAAAAACTCGTCGCCAAGTTTAGTGATACGCGGATCCTCACAACCAGATAATCTACCAGCCTCTTTCTTCTGTTCAAAATCCTTGCGTGGCACATAAATCGGTTCATGGCAACGCTTGAAATGAAATCCATCATCACTCTCGGCTAAACCTAAAGTTGAGGTGTTATCTGGCGATTGCGCTCGATACACTAGATAAAACTTTCCAGCTTCATAAACAGCGGCCGGGTTAAAAACCGAGTTAGCTTCCCAAAAATTTTGTGGGCGTGGAATTAAAATCGGGTTTTGATGATATTTAACTAACTGAAAGGTTTCTTTAAAAGGATTAGCTTGCATCTCGCTAATAAGTTTGGCAAGTGAAACCTCGGCCACAGCGGTATGGGTGTCAGCAGAGCCATAATAAACTCGCAACTTCTCTTCCACAACTAAAGCTGAAGACGGGAAGATAACATTGGGCACCACACCTTTAGACTCATACTCAACGCTAGGGTCAGGTACCAACAAGGGTTGTTTGGTACGAGCGATAATCTGCTGAGGATCTTTTAAATCTAGCAACACGGTTTCAATACCAAAAACTCTTTTTTTCTCAATCGAGTAGTTTTGAATATGGGCATAAGTTAACAACCAGCCGTCCTTGGTTTTCACTGGCACGCCACCAACCTCAACCTGATCATTGTCGATCCGACTCAACTTTATTTCATGCTTGTCCAACTCTTGATACCATTTTTCCCAATATCCGGGCGACCAGATATCATCAACTCGATCAAACCTTGCCACAGCAATGGTTGCTGGCGGGCGGTCGGTATTAGGCGTTAAGATTGCCACATATTGACCATTAATCTTCTCTGGCAAAAGCGCCATGGCTTTTGAGTTGAAATGAGTAATTAAGTGTTTTTCCTGCACGGTTTGCAAGTCTTGGCTAATCGCTAGTCCAATGCGAATACCCTCGGCTGTTGGCGGGTGCTCAGATAAGGCTGTGTAAAAAATAAAGTATTTATTCTCAAGTTTAGTCACACGCGGATCCTCGCAACCATATTTTTCCCACTCGTATTCTGGAATAATAAGTTGTCGTCGTCCGGTGACACTTAGACCGTCTTTGCTTTGTCCATAGCCAATAGTAGATAAACTCAGGTGATGATCAAGGTAATCGTGCTCTTTAGAAAAAGCTCGATAAAAAAAATGATATAAATCATCATCCTCTTTTAGAACAGTTGCATTAAAGGCTCCGCGAGCTTCCCAGTCATGATTTGGTTGAGGGGAAAGAACCGGGTTTTTTTGGTGACGGGTAACGTTGGGAGATTTATTTTTTTTAAACATTTTTTTAAACCTTTGTTTTCTTGAGTTGAGTTTTAATATTTTTTCTAGTTTTAAGAGTTTCTTCATCCATCCTGGCAACCGTGGTTGGTTCTAACCGCGCATCACCCGAGGTTTTAAGTTGTTGCAAAAACTGATCCAAGTCGGCCGTGGCCACACAAACATAAGAATCAGCGCCACCATAATAAACAAACAAGGTGCCATTAACAATAACCGCACCGCATGGATAAACCACGCCGGCTTTAAAGCCATCATTTTCATACCACTCCTGAGGTTCTAAAATCGGTTGGCGCGAACGACGTAAAACCTGAGATGGATCGTCTAAATCCAGCAACATTGCGCCCACTTTATACGGATGCCCTTCTTTGTCATCAACCGCTTGGTAAATCAATAACCAACCATCTTTGGTTTTAAGGGGTGGTGCCCCCACACCAATCTTCCGACTATCCCACCACAGTGGTGACCTTGGACTGATCTTGGCTTGAGATGATAGATACTTGCCATTGGTAAAATCAAGATCATCAACAAAATCAATCAAGATATCAGGAAAAACTCGGTGAAAGATCACGTACTTACCATTGATCTTTTCTGGCAAAATACAGGCGCTTTTGGTGACAACACCAGGTTTAGAGATCAGCACCGGGTGAGTCCATAACCAGTTATGATTTAAAAAATCCTTGACCGAGATCGAGGTTAAGGCGATTCTTGGCTCAGAGTAACCATTAAATGCCACATAAGTCATGTAAATTCTGTCACCAATTCTTGTCACACGCGGATCCTCGCAACCACCACAACCAGCAGAAACAAATGCCATGTTGAGCTCGCCAGGCTTAACCGAGCTTTCAAAAGGCTGAGTCGGTATAAAGATTGGTTTTTTAAATCGCTCATCCACATGCAAACCATCACTGCTGACTGCATAACCTATTGAAGACGTGTAATCATAGCCTTGCGCCCGATAAAATAGATGCACCTTGTCAGCATCATACAAAGCAGCCGGGTTAAAGGTAGTAAAGGCTTCCCAATGATTGGTGGGGTTAGGCGCAATTACCGGATTGGCTTCCGGTCGGTTCATTTGAGATTTTTTGCGAACTTGAATCTGTTCACTAATGCGATAGTTTGGATAAACCGTGGCCCAAACCGCCTCCCCTTTAACTAACCAATAAGCAATATATCTATCTTTAATTTTTAACAGGTCCACAAACTCGATCTTTTTGCCTGACACTTGATCGTTCATCTCCCAGATGGGCTCGTTGTGTCGCCACACTAAATGAGGGGAGTCACCTTTGCTAAAGGCTGCCACCCCAACATAATAATAGCCTTCATGATGATAGTGATAAAACACAATAACTCCCTCAGGTACAGGAAATGCATTTTGAATCATCAATTTAGATTGATCCATAAACTCACTACCAGGAGCAATTAAGGAAAAATAGCGCTCGTTCAAAAACGAGCGCATCTCTTGTTGAATCTGGGGATATTTCTTTACTTCTAGCTCCTTAGGCGAGTACTTGTGAAAAACAAAACCATCATAACTTTTTGCTCCTTGAATAAGTTTATCTGTTGCTTTGTCTTGAATGACTAGATGAACCTGGTCATCAAACTCGCAAAAAGATACTTTTTGAGAAATTAACTTATTTTTCTGCTGATGAATTAAATCAAGTATCCTAAGCATTAGTTGCAGGCGTTTATAGAAAATGCCGGTAGTTTATTAATATTTAGTATAGAGAGTCATCATGGCTAAATCAAGTGCAAGCTTGAGATTCAAGCTTGAGTGCAACTAAAAAAATAGTTGGCAAATTGATTAACTTGAGAACTACTTGCCCAGCATCCCCAAATTAATTATTTTTTGGTGACTATGGGTGGATCGCAACAACCCTGATAAATTATTTTCCTTGATATATTTGAGACATGAAACTCGCGAGTTTATCATTAATTTTTTTTCTGGATTTTTCATTGGTTTTTTAATTAAACTTGTGAAATATTAACAATAAGTTAA
>CAZCXA010000005.1:6602-8869 GCA_964502565.1 uncultured Pseudomonadales bacterium | reverse complement strand
CTGGATTTTTCATTGGTTTTTTAATTAAACTTGTGAAATATTAACAATAAGTTAATATAACTATTAGTTATTAAAAAACAAAGGAGTCATATGCCTTTAACCAACACTGGGCAAGAAGACCAGCCCAATCCTCAAAAAACAACGACCCAATCTGGGTCAAAAGGTGTGTTAGTTGTACTGGGTGTAGTGGTGGCGATTATTCTCGGACTGTGTTTTGCGTTTCGAACTGGAGTTATATCAGTTCCGTCATGGCTAATGAAAGCGGTGCCTGAATCAATGGCGCCTGCTCTCACTTCCCTTACAAGCGAAGAGGCTACATTCGGGCTAATGATGCAAACCAATAAACCAGGATTCTGTACTATTACCAGCAAAACCGAGGGGACCGAGATGACGTTTTTTATGAGTGGCGAAAAGCTTAGGATTGAAACAGTGAACACCGAGAACGGCGCCCCGGTGATGAGCTATATTGTTAATGATGGTGAGTATCAATACCATTGGACAGACCAAGATGCTCAAGGCACCATGATAAAAATGCCAACTAAAGAAGAGGTTGAAGCAATGCAAGAAGAGGCAACAGGGTTAATAGATAAGTATGACTCAAAGAAAGGTTTGTCTGATTATGTAACTGATCTGGAAAAAGACGAGACCGAATATGAAGTTAAATGTCAATTGCAGAATGTACCAGCAAGCTTTTTTGAAGTGCCAACAGATATAGAGTTTGTTGAGTTTAATGATTTGGGAGGTTTCCAGTTTGATAGTGATTATCAAGTTGAGGAGCTTGACGAGGCTTATCTTGAAGAGCTAAATGTGGAGAATCTGGAGGAGTGTGCACAAGAGATGCAGGAAAAATACAAAGAGCGATAGAAACCAAGACAAAGAACGGTTGGTTGTTTATTATTATCAAACAGAAAGATAATATTAAATGTGATTGATTCAGACGATAAAATCCATGACCACTGCGGTGTTTTTGGCATCCACGCTCCCCAAGAAGAGGTGGGACGGTTAACTTACTACGGTTTGCTAGCACTCCAACATAGAGGGCAAGAAAGTGCTGGCATTGCGTCCTCCAATAATCAACATATAACCTTGCACAAAGCAAATGGCTTGGTTGACCAAATCTTTACTGAAGAGGTCATCCAAGGTTTATCAGGTCAAGTAGCGATCGGTCACACTCGCTATGCCACTGACGGAACCTCTAACATCTCTCATGCTCAGCCAATCCTTTTAACCTCTTCCTGTGGTGAGTTTGCTTTAGCTCTTAACGGAAACTTAGTCAACAAGAACCAGTTAAAAAAGTTCTTGTTAAACAAGGGTCATTGTTTAAACACTTGCACAGATTCAGAGATAATTGCCCGCTTAATTGCTGAAGCTAAAGGTAATAATTTTAAAGAGAAACTAATCAATGGTATTCCACAGCTTAAAGGTGCGTTCAGCTTAGTAATTTTAACGACTGATAAACTTTATGCTGTTCGTGATCAATGGGGGGTCAGGCCTTTAGCTCTGGGTAAGATCAACGGCAAGGGTTGGGTGGTGGCCTCAGAAACAACCGCGATCGAGTCCATTGGAGCAGAAACTGTGCGAGCGATCAAGCCCGGTGAGATGATCGAGCTTTCAGAAACCGGTTGCAACTCATTTCATCAAGTTATAAATAAAAAAACCGGGTTTTGCATCTTTGAGTATGTTTATTTTTCTCGACCTGACAGTATCATGAACAACTGCCTAATCCATCAAGCACGATTCAAGGCTGGCCAACTACTAGCAAAAAGTCATCCTGTTGAGGCTGATTTTGTTATTGGTGTACCTGATTCTGGAACCTCCTCGGCCTTAGGCTACAGTCAAGAAAGCAAGATTCCGTTTCAGGAAGGCCTGATTAAAAGTCGCTATGTAGGCAGAACCTTTATTCAACCAACCCAGCGGATTCGCAACTTAGGTGTGAGACTCAAGTTTAGTCCTTTAGCCAGGGTTTTAAAAGACAAAAAAATTATCTTGATTGATGACTCGATTGTGAGAGGCACCACTTTAAAACAGATTGTGCAGATGCTAAAAGACAAGGGTGTGAAAGAGGTTCATCTGCGCATTACTAGCCCGCCATTTAAACATCCTTGTTTTTTAGGAGTTGACGTTTCTCGCTACAAAGAGTTGATCGCTAATAAAAATACGGTTGAGGGCATTAGAAAAGAGTTAGGCGCCGCTAGTTTAGCCTATTTATCTTTAGAAGATTTGAAAAGATCAATCGGGAGCAAGATCCAGTTTTGTACTGGCTGTTT